>CALBKR010000051.1 GCA_937896105.1 uncultured Bacteroidales bacterium | reverse complement strand
ATTGGCAACAGAATACTTACCTATCTTATAACTGCTGGAGCCTCCGAATATATTTCCGGCTGTGTTTACGACCCATCCTTTATTAACACCAAGATCGCGGGCATTTTTCTGCCATCGTCCGTTTTCACGTAATGCCTCATTCTTTATATAGTTAAGAAACGGCAAATGACATTCACTCAAATTGGTTGGTTCAACAGGCCAATAGTTCATCTGCACATTAATGTTTGAATGTATGTCCGAAGCCCACACTGCATCACTCTGCGCATTGCCGTCCTTATTCCATATACCCTGCAAGTTGGAAGGCACAGGGATTCCACGTGAGGATGCAATGGTCAAATATCGTCCATATTGGAACATCAGCATATCGACCATTTTTGTAGAAGCTGCATCGCTCTTCTGCAACAGTTGGTTCGTAGGAACAGAATTTGTAGCACCAGTAAGTTCAAAGCTACAACGCCCGAACAACGAGACATAATCGAGTTGGTGATCGGTCCTGACAGTCTCAAAGCCTTTCTTCTTTGCGGAAGCAATGGCATTACGAAGCGAGTTATCCAATGCCACTGCATCCCCCGTCAGATGATTGTAATACGAAGGATCAAAATCTGTACCACAAACGATATAAACCACAAGTTCACGTGCACCATCTACCGTCACAGCACATTTATTATAATTTATGGTACCGGCATCTATCTCCACTGCCATAACAGCCTGGTAGTTCATACCGTTCCCCAAAGTGCCACTGAAAACTGCACCATTTGCTGTGTATTCAGCCCTGGCACCTTGTGAGTTGATAAACTGCAAGTCAAGGTCAAGGGTTTCATTTCCAGCTGCAGTATATCTTACTACAATCACATTGTCCGGGTTGCTGCAGAAATACTCACGTTTATATTCTGTATCATCCGAAGTATATTCCACGTTTACGACAGCTTTTGCAAGATCAAGTTCCCTACGATACCCTGAAGCCATCTTGGCATTCCTGTTTATTATATACAAATCGCCGAATGCAAGATATGAACCCAAATCGGTAGCACCTGACGAACCCTTCCACAGCGTCTTGTGATTAAACTGTACACGTTCCTGGGCAATACCGCCAAAAATCATTGCACCCATATCACCATTTCCAATCGGTAAAGCCTCCTTCACCCAATTTGTGGCAGGGGCATCGTACCATAATGCCAATTGTTCTTCGGGCGCAATATCCGAACCAGTAATTGCCACCTCAGGAACTGGAGAAGGAGCACTCTGAGTTGTAAATACCATATCTTCTGCCAGGACAAAATTCAAAGCACATGCATTGAAATCATGTTTCCAAACGTCAAGATAATGGTCAATGCCGCTACCATTGTATATCACAATGGCAACAGCATCGGGATTGGCCGATGGGGCAAGCGAAACGTCATATAATTGCAATTCCCACTTGCCGGTCGATGTAGCAACAAGTTTCATTGCCGTAGCCTCACCGGACGATGCAAAGAAACGGTTCGACGACTTGTTGAAACACATACTACGGCCTGCCTTTGAAACCACGGTACAAGAGTTCTCATTTCCAACAAACTTCCAAAGCTGCCCGTCCTCTCCTTCAACAGCCACACGGTTACGCAGCTCCTGTTCCGCTCCAATATCAGTAATCACTGACGAATTTATGTCAAACTCAATATAATACCAGAAATCTGTTTCATTACTCGAGAATTGTGGCAATTTTTGTGCATTAGATACAAAACAAGTTACAACCAACACATATGTCAGTAATATAATCCGTCTCATAATAATCAAAATATAATCTTATAATTTTGTGATTTACAATTACATACAGCTGTCACAATGTAAACATCATTCTTATCCAACCCGTAAAAACAGAATTCCTCATCCACGCCTGAACTCTCAGCCACCACACGACCTTTGAGATCGGACACCAATATACGTTTGTTTGCACCGGCAGTATGCGGTAATACAATCTTCAATATATTACCATCGGTTTCCACAACAGCATAGACCTCATCAATCAGCTTAACACCTGTATCACCTATGACCTTGGACATTCTGTAAACCTTAGTTTCATGCGAAGCAACACTAAGGCTGTATTCATCTTTAAACTCACCGACATTAGTCTTTTCCCACAAATCACGCATCATATATGCATAATCGGCATCAAGAGCCGGTATTGTTGAGAAGTCAACAGTAAAATTTCTTGATGTACCATTCAGATTCAGCACAGCTATAGCAACATCACCATTCTCCAAATCCTTTGCATATACCTGCACACCATCATATTCACCAATGAATTCAGCCTGTTGTCCCATACGGTCCTGATTAAGAGCAATCATCTCTTCGTTGGTCATTATTTCCAAATCCTCATCTGAGATAGGTTTGCGCAGGTCGAATGTGAGCGACAAAGGCGATGACCACATACACCACAAGGAAAATTCTGTCCGATATTCCGTCTGTGTCATGCCGGGAGTTCCGGCAACAAGGTCATTGCTCGACTTACCGGTTCCATGGATACCCACACACATCATATCGGCATCATTGAAACGGTTCACACCCGAATATGCCCACAAATCCTTCATTCCGGCAATACTCTGCACAATACCCACGCCACCGTTTATACCATTCCAGCCATCACGACGGTCGTATGTACAACGCCAACAACTCGCCCCGGTTTCATGTCCCCATTTCCATGGCTCACGTACACCCCATTCACACATATAAAAAAGGATATTGCGACCTGTCGCTTTTAACGCATCACCCATCGTCTTATATCGAGCTCTGCAACTTTCAAGGTCTGATGGCGCATAACAGTAATCATACTTCAACATATCCACTCCCCAATCGGCATACTGTTGCGCATCAATATCTTCGTATCCGTATGAACCGAAACAACCGGCACAAGTCATAGAACCTCCATCAGAATATATACCGAATTTAAGTCCTTTACTATGTACATAATCACTTACCGCTTTCATTCCGTAAGGGAATTTTGCCTCGTCATATTTAGGTTTATCAGTGCCAACCTCGCGTTGAGAGGCATGCCACAAGTCATCGATGCACAAATAACGATATCCTGCATCGGCAAGCCCCGTAGAGAGCATAGCATCGGCAACGGTACGCACAACCTCGTCCGAAATGTCTCCTTGTACAACATTCCACGACAACCATCCCATAAAAGGAACAGGCTGTTGCAAATTCTGTGACACAGTCAGTTTAATCGGTTCTTTTACTGTTTCGCCATCCAAGGTAACATTCACTATATACTCATATTCGCTTTCTGTATCGATTACACCCTCCACGAGCGAGCGTTTTTCGTTCCACACCAAACCATTTGGAAGATTTTCGACAGAAAGTTCAGCATCGGAGTTAGCAGCCCTTACCTTGTGCATATATCTTACCCCCGGCTGTGAGAACAAGACATTAGCACAAGCCAATTTGGAGGAGATCTCATCAAGCGATACAATTACAGGAGGAGTTGAATTCTGATATAGGTATTCAAAATAGGCATTAGCCCAATCCACGTGGTCACAAGCATCACCACCTTCACCGTCAAAAGCCTCGAGTATAAGATATTTCCAACCGACACAATCAACCTCTATAAACGGGATGGCAGTATCTGTTGCACGTATTGTACCCTCATCGACAAGTTGAGTCTCGCCATTTTCGGCTTTCAAAGTCACACGGTAATCACAAACGCCATAACTACTGTTAGTGCGTGCTTCATCAAGAACCTCATCATCAATACCCACATATGTAGCAAAGCGTGTCACCGCACCATTAAGTTTTACAATTATCTGACTCGAAGCATGAGTTCCAACACCGCTTGAATATACTTTCCCTTTTAATGTTATGGCATTACCATCAATACTTTGGTCAGCCTTTATAGTTCCCCACCCGCAAGTTGCTTTTCCAATCTCGAGCGAGCTTAGAGGTATAATCTCCTCACCGTTCAAGCCGCTTTGCGGCAAAGTAATGATATTGCTCTCATCCAAATACATTTCGTTTTCCGAGATAATAGCCGGTTTTGTTCCCAAATACTCAAAATAAGCATTTGCCCAATCTACATGGTCGGCCCATGGCTGTGTACCCTCATCGGCATCGAGCACCAAATAATCCCAACCCGTTACATCGATGTCGATTTCTGCCGGAGCTGCATCTTTCATTGTTATATTTCCGCGTGCCACGACTTCCCCTGTTTTGTTATCGGGACGGTAAGCCGTAACTACATAATCGGCAACTCCATGATTATCCAATCCGGCATCAACATAACACTCATCATCTATGCCCACGAATGTTTTGAAGCGTGTTGCACCATTAACCTTAACCACTATTCTCGAGGGGGCGTGTGTACCCACACCGCTTGTATATACTGTTCCGCGTATTGTAATGGGATTATTGTTTGTACTTGCATCGGCATAAACTTTTTCACCACTCAAACAAGTAATCTTTGATATATCAAGCGAGCTTAAAAGACAGATGTTATCACTGCTTGGTGGTGTAACAGTCACACCACTCTGCGCCACAACATTGGTTGTCAATGCAAGAACAAGTAACAAGACTTTAACAGATAGTTTATTCATAATCATTCTTTATTATAATCATAAAGGGGCTATTGCAAAATTTTGCAATAGCCCCCGATATTTCAATTTAGGAATCTTCGTTTACTTAACGAAAACCTTCTTTCCATTGACAATGTAAACACCGGGAGCAGAAATCTGCTCTATCTTACGGCCTGAAAGGTCATAGATACCCTCAACCTTTATCTCTTCGGTTACCACCTCGTCAATAGCTGTAGGATTTGTAACATTGAGCAGCACATCAATAATCTGACCGCCATTAGCCTTGAAGTCACCGAACTTGCCGTCGGCATCACCTGCCGGGTCTATGTTACACCAGTCCTGCTTGATACGCATACGGTAAACACCGGCCTTTTCAGGAGCCCGGAATGCAGGAACTGCAGGAGTACTGCGGTCATTGCCTGTGATTGTAGTACCAACACTGTTCCAACCGCTTGCATCGCTTGAACTATTGTTGTTGTAGAATGAGTATGCTACAAGGTCACCGGCAGGAGCCCAATTGCTGCCATCGGCAATGCTTGCAGTGAAGCCGTCACCATCGAAATCGATGAAAACAAATTGGTGAATCCATTCACCGGCCTTGTCAAACGAGATTGTGAGTTCTTCACCGGCCTGTACATTGAATGTTACAGTTGAAGTAACGTCGGTATAGTCCTGTGTCTGCTCCTGAGATGTAAGCGTATAGCTATTCTCACCGGACTCGCCTGTGAGGGTAATACCACGGATTACACGACCTGTATTTGTTCTTGTTCCGTTGTTTGCAGGAGTGTAGTCAACAGGTGGTTCACCAACCTCGAATGTAAACTCGCCGGAGAACTTGTCGCCGTTGCTCTTGCGTGTGATAAGCCCCTCGGGGATAACAAGAGTGTACTCGCCCTCCTCTGTAATTGTCTGCTCAAGAGTAACGGTGAGCACCTTGGCATTTGTAACGTAATTAGAGATTCCGCAAGCTACACTGTTGCCTTTCTTGAACTTCATTGCAGTCATTGCATACTGCTCGAACTCACCGGCAACCTCGCTGTTGAAAGTGAGTGTAATCTCGCTTATCTCACGTACAATGCTTGCTGGCTCAACGCTTACAACCTCAAGAGGATCCGGAGTAATTACAGTAAATGCAAACTCACCTGAAAAAGCCCTGCCATCGCTCTTGCGTGTGATAAGCCCCTCGGGAATAACGAGTGTGTACTCGCCCGGAGTATTAACCTTGGTAGCCAAAGTAACTGTAAGAACATTACCGTTCACAACATAGTTAGAGACACCGCTTGCAACACTGTTGCCCTGCTTGAGTTTCATAGAGGTCATTGCATACTGGTCAAACTCGCCTGCAGCCTCGCTGTTGAAGGTAAGAGTAATCTCCTCGATAGCCTCAACACCTGTGTTGGGAGTATATCCGATAACCTCAAAAGGAACCTGTGCTGGGTCGGCATTCACACCGTCGAATGCAAATACTGTGCTGCCGGGGAGAGTTACTGTCAGCTGCTGGTCGATATCGATTGCTGTACCTTCGGTCAAACCCTGAAGCGCATCCTGTACATTGAATGACTTTGTAAGGATTATTGAGCCTGTGATGTTTGCAGGAATCTCAAGAGCCTCACGCAGTGTGAAGGTGTAGGTCTGTGCACTGTTGCCGCCGTTGCGCAGAGCAAGTGTAGCCTTCGCACCGTTCCACGATGCCCAGCCGTAAACCTCCTGCTTGCTGCCGTTCCAAGGATTGCCGCCTACCCAGTGAGCGTCGGGCAATACATCGGCATTCTTCTTCTGCCAAGCAACACACTCAGCTACATCTTCCCAAAGCTTACCGTTATTGATTGTGTTCATCAGGTTGCAGTTGGTGTAAAGCTCAACAAGACCCGAACCGCAAACGAATGCGCAACGGAGCTCGCGGAGAACAGCATTGTAGTCTCTTGAATCGCCTGATGGAGGTCCATCCTCTGAAAGGATGAATCCGTGAGTCATCAAAGTGTTGATAGGACAGATTGGAGAGTTCTGTACATAGTTCTGATAAACCAGACGGTCGCGGTATGTAATCCAGTTCTCGCGGTTTATGCTGTTGTTGCCGATACGGTCGTGGTCGTTCTCCTGACGCCAAGTTGCATCGGAAATCTGATACCAGAACGGAGAAGCCCAAGTGCCTACAGTAGTGTTGAAGAAGATATCCTCGCGCATATTCTCGCGAACGTACTGCTCAAGACGGATGATACCCTCGGCATTCTCGTTACCGGTGTCACCGGCATCGGGACCTACGGCTGAGAACTGACCTGAGATACCGTCGAACTTGAAGAATACATAGTTGTCGGTCTCACGGTTGAAACCAGCCACACCGTCCTGCTGGCATACGAGGTTGTTTGCAGCAGCAAGGAATGCCTCGTAGTATGCAGGGTTAGAAAGCTGCATGCCGCCGCGGTTATTTGTATTCCAGTATGCACGGCGATAGTTACCGCTCTGGCCGTAACCGCCTACAGGGCCCAGCCAAGCGCCGATACCAGAGTTCATCTCCTTGGCCAAGGTAGACATATCGCGCATCTCGTTGGGGAAACCGCTGTGGAATGTCCAAGGACCGTAGTTGTCCCAACCGTCATCAATTACAAAGGCTGCAATGCCTTCGCCGT
>CALBKR010000050.1 GCA_937896105.1 uncultured Bacteroidales bacterium | reverse complement strand
AAGAAGCCCGTGCCGCAGCATATTATTGGAAGAATCTATTTCCGATAGAAGGTTTCACAAGAGACAGAAACGGGATTCCCCCTAATAACCTGCTGAATTACGGATACGCAATTCTGCGCGCTGTTGTAGCAAGGAGTTTAGTCGCAAGCGGACTCTTACCGACATTTGGCATTCACCACCATAACCGCTACAATGCATACTGTTTGGCCGATGATATTATGGAACCATATCGGCCTTTTGTTGACGAATTGATATATCATATAGTAACCGAAAGTGGTAATCACGAAATTTTAGATAAAGATATTAAATCCCAACTACTGACAATTCCGACATTAGATGTAGTTATTGCAGGAAAACGAAGCCCTATGATGGTAGCTGTATCCCAAACAACAGCATCACTATACAAATGCTTTAGTGGAGAATTAAGAAAAATCGCCTTCCCAGAAATAGGATGAACCGTTTTAGTGAATACCGTATTATGTGGGTACTTGTCTTTTTCGATTTACCGACTGAAACTAAAAAAGACAGGAAAGCGTATGCCGAATTCAGGAAAAACCTGCAACGTGATGGGTTTACAATGTTTCAGTTTTCCATTTATGTCCGTCATTGTGCCAGCAGTGAGAACGCTGCTGTTCATATTAAAAGAGTAAAATCAATGCTACCCGAATATGGGAAGGTCGGCATAATGTGTATTACGGACAAGCAGTTCTCAAACATTGAACTCTTTTACGGCAAAAAAGTTGTTGAAGTCAATACACCCGGTCAACAACTAGAGCTCTTTTAGAACGCGAAAATCCAGCCTTGCAAAAGACTGGATTTTCTTATCGGAAAACTTTTTTTAATTCTAAAGTATTTGATAAATCATTACAGCACAACTACTTGTACACATTGTACTGTTTCCGATATTTCAAAGATACTAAGTTGAAAGCAAATCACAACATTTACCCAGCCCAAAACGCCGTGGGCGCCACTGTTTCCGATATTTCAAAGATACTAAGTTGAAAGCAAATCACAACATATCCTTGTCGATGTGCTTCTGCTGTTGAACTGTTTCCGATATTTCAAAGATACTAAGTTGAAAGCAAATCACAACTACCTTACGCCGAATATAGCGCCGATATAATACTGTTTCCGATATTTCAAAGATACTAAGTTGAAAGCAAATCACAACCGCGAAGCGAGGAGCCGAAATCACCTATCTACTGTTTCCGATATTTCAAAGATACTAAGTTGAAAGCAAATCACAACTTCCATACGCGCTGGAGACGGCGCACGGTAACTGTTTCCGATATTTCAAAGATACTAAGTTGAAAGCAAATCACAACCAAAAAGTATTATTGCAGAAAAAGATGCTACTGTTTCCGATATTTCAAAGATACTAAGTTGAAAGCAAATCACAACCACCGCGTCCAAAGCGTTGGTTTTCAATGTACTGTTTCCGATATTTCAAAGATACTAAGTTGAAAGCAAATCACAACGCATAATAAGTGCTAAAATCTTTTATTAAAACTGTTTCCGATATTTCAAAGATACTAAGTTGAAAGCAAATCACAACACAATCTTTGTAACCTTACGCAATATGCGACTGTTTCCGATATTTCAAAGATACTAAGTTGAAAGCAAATCACAACAGCATTGGCAAAGGCTCTTAAAGAGGTCAAACTGTTTCCGATATTTCAAAGATACTAAGTTGAAAGCAAATCACAACGAAACATTGTAGTTCGGCCACAAATTCAAAACTGTTTCCGATATTTCAAAGATACTAAGTTGAAAGCAAATCACAACACGGGATTGTCATAACTTTTATCAATTTTTACTGTTTCCGATATTTCAAAGATACTAAGTTGAAAGCAAATCACAACGTCTGTTGATGTCGGGCAGCATACCGCACACTGTTTCCGATATTTCAAAGATACTAAGTTGAAAGCAAATCACAACTCGAGAGCAAGGGCGTAGTCGTATCAAAGGACTGTTTCCGATATTTCAAAGATACTAAGTTGAAAGCAAATCACAACAGAGTTATTAAAAAATGTTACAGGTGCAAAACTGTTTCCGATATTTCAAAGATACTAAGTTGAAAGCAAATCACAACCGATAGCGAGGATGCATCGCCCGATATATAACTGTTTCCGATATTTCAAAGATACTAAGTTGAAAGCAAATCACAACAATTGTTTTGGTATTAAATAAAAAAATTTCACTGTTTCCGATATTTCAAAGATACTAAGTTGAAAGCAAATCACAACGGTTCTTGAGATATGTCCTCTTACAACGGACTGTTTCCGATATTTCAAAGATACTAAGTTGAAAGCAAATCACAACGGGTATGGTGTAATGGTAGCACAACGGGTTACTGTTTCCGATATTTCAAAGATACTAAGTTGAAAGCAAATCACAACTACAAATCCGGCGTCTGCGGGTACTTCGTACTGTTTCCGATATTTCAAAGATACTAAGTTGAAAGCAAATCACAACGCGGAATGCCCAAGCAGAGAGGATGCAAGAACTGTTTCCGATATTTCAAAGATACTAAGTTGAAAGCAAATCACAACAATGTTAAGGTGCACCCGATGAAACAGGTACTGTTTCCGATATTTCAAAGATACTAAGTTGAAAGCAAATCACAACAACACCAACGACCGAATGATGTAAAGTTACACTGTTTCCGATATTTCAAAGATACTAAGTTGAAAGCAAATCACAACCGTTGTGGTGAATATCCTTGAAAGTAATTAACTGTTTCCGATATTTCAAAGATACTAAGTTGAAAGCAAATCACAACAACAGCAAAGCCGAAGAGATACAGATAGTACTGTTTCCGATATTTCAAAGATACTAAATTGAAAGCAAATCACAACTATCATTCAAAAATGTAAACTATGGAAAAAACTGTTTCCGATATTTCAAAGATACTAAATTAAAAGCAAATCACAACTGGCTGCTTAAAAGTGTCCGACAGCGCAGTACTGTTTCCGATATTTCAAAGATACTTTGAAAGCAAACCACAACATAGCGAAAGCGCTGTGCATAAACATTTATGTAACCTTCTATAAGATAAAGACATCAATAAACGAGCAAATTAATAACCTGTATTAGGAACTGTATATCGCTGGTTATTGTATTGTTTATTGATAAGGCTCGCTTATACGACACGCGCGGTGTTACCTTTGGCAGCACTGCGCGTGATCTATTGCAGCTCACCTTATAGATGTTTTTGCCAACGGCAAAAATCATTCCAGCTCCACAACTGTTATTCCGGCGCCGCCGAACTGCACGTGTTCGTCGTGGAAATGCGTCACGAAGGGTTGGGTGCTCAGGTACTGGCGCACGAGGGTGCGCAGTATGCCGTTGCCTGTGCCGTGCAGGATGCGTAGCTGATGCACGTTGCACACTACTGCATCGTCGAGGAAATAGCCCACCGCCTGCACAGCCTCATCGCCGCGCATTCCGCGAATGTCGATATCCGATTTGAAGTTCAGGCGCTTGCTGTGCAGTTGTTCCTGCGTCTCGCTTGTGAGGAAAGAGACCTTGCGCACCTCGGCCTTGGGGGCTTCACAGGGTTGCAGTCTTTCGATGGAGACGGTTGATTTTATTGCTCCGAAGCGCACCACGGCGCCCGACTTGCCCACTGACATCACCTCGCCCACGACCTGTTGCCCTTCGATGCGCACATACATCCCCTGCTCTATCAAGGGCTGTTTCTTCTCCTTCTGCGGTTGCTTGCCGCCTTGCGCAACGGCTACGCCGTCCTTCTCTCTCTTGCCGTTCTTCTTGCGCTCCTGACGGGCGAGTATCCTTGCCATCTCGCGGTCGGTCTGCATCTGCTGTTTCTCCCTTGCAAGTTCCTCGAGCTGCTTGCTGAAATCGCTCAATTCCTGGCGTGCCTGGCGGGTACGCTCCTTTTCGGCCTTGGCCTCTATGATAGTTCGTATGGTGTTCTCTATCTTGGCATTGGCCTCGCGCAACAGGCGCTCGGCCTCCTCGCGTGCATCCTTCAGTATCTGCTTTCGGCTGCTCTTGAGTTCATCGGTCGAGAGCTGCACCTTGCCCAGCATCTCGTCGAGTTCCTTCTCCTTCTGGTGCACGTTCTTGCGTTTGCTCTCCCAATAGCGCTTGTCGCGCACGATATCCTGCAGATATTTATCGCTTTGTATGTAGTCGCTGCCCACTATCTGCGATGCGTCGCTTATGACCTCTTCGGGGAGGCCTATCTTGCGCGCTATCTCCACGGCGAACGATGAGCCGGGATTGCCTATCTGCAGTTGGAACAGCGGACGCATCTCGCCCCTGTCGTAGAGCATTGCCCCGTTGACAATACCGGGTGTGGCATCGGCAAAATGCTTGAGGTTCTGGTAGTGGGTGGTGATGATGCCGAATGAGCCGCGCTGGTTGAAGCGCTTGAGCAGCGCCTCTGCTATTGCCGCACCGATAAGCGGCTCGGTGCCGCCGCCAAACTCATCGATGAGTATGAGCGAGTGCTTGTCGCAGTAGCGCAGTGTCTGTTTCATATTGAGCAGATGGCTCGAGTAGGTACTCAAATCGTCCTCGATGCTCTGCTGGTCGCCGATGTCGATGAAGAGGCTTTTGAAGATGCCGGCCTTGCTGCGCTCGTGGACGGGGATGGGCAGACCGCACTGCAGCATATACTGCAGCAGACCGGCCGTTTTCAGGCAGACCGATTTTCCGCCGGCGTTGGGGCCGGAGATAAGCAATATCCTGCGCTCGCCGTCGAGTTCTATGTCAAGCGGCGACATCCTGCGGCCGTGCTTACGCAACGACATCTCGAGCAGGGGGTGATATGCAGCACCCCAGTCCATCATAGGGCGGTTGCCCAGCGATGGTTTGATGCTGCCGAAACGTGCCGACAGCTCGGCCTTTGCGCGTATGAAATCCATCTCGCCGAGGAATTCGTATGCCAGCAACAGTTGCGGCACCTGCGGACGCAGCTCCTGTGAGAAAGCCGTGAGTATTGCTATTATCTCGCGCTTCTCCTCGGCCTCGAGCTCGCGTATGCGGTTATTGGCCTCTATAACCTCGGCAGGCTCAATGAAGACTGTTTTTCCGCTTGCCGACTCGTCGTGCACAATACCGCCCATCTTGCGTTTGAGTGCAGGGGCAACAGGTATCACTAAACGGCCGTCGCGCATTGTGGGCGAAGCATCCTTCTCGACGAGGCCATCGGCCTGCGCCTTGCGCAGTATGCTGTTGAGCGTACGGGATATGCCGCTCGAGGTACGTGCAAGCTCGCTGCGGATGCGTGCCAATGCCGGTGAAGCGCTATCCTTCACGGTTCCGAACTTGTCTATTATGGAATCGATGTCGCGTATTATGCGTGGGAAAGCCTCGACATCGCCTGCCAAAGCCCTCAAAGCGGGATAAAGCGGAGTATCCTCGCCATCGGCGGCGTTGCCGCTCTGCTTGCGGAGCAACGAGAGGATGTGCCCGATGGTGTCGAGCGAACGGCGCAGCGAGAAGAGCTCGTCGGCCGACATATACATACCCTCGATGCGTATGCGCTGCAGGGGCTCACGCACATCGAAATAGAAGTCGGAGGGAAAACCATCCTCTACCCTCAG
>CALBKR010000049.1 GCA_937896105.1 uncultured Bacteroidales bacterium | reverse complement strand
TCTAAAAATAATGAGAAGGTTTTTAGTGACAAGAATTTTATTATAATCGGTTCGAATTCTGATTGTGATTTTCAGGTTGATGTTGATTTTGAATTGATTTTGACTGTGAAATATGATGAAAAATTAAATAAATGTGTTGTTGTTAATGATTTTGCAAATCCGAAAGTTTTGTTTAGAGGAGAGCCTTTTTTGGGTAAGTTAGTTGTTGATAAGTTCTGTAAGTTGAAATTTGCTGGGAGTGAAGATTTTCTAGGGATTAAAATTGAGGCAAAAGAAACTCCAAACGCACATTCTAATACTGAAGCACAATCAAAACCGACTAATTTAGTTAATGACAAATTGGATGAAGTTCAGCAAGAACTTGAAACCGCTAGAATTTCTGTTGTTAAACAAATTGCGTTTGCAATAACAGATATAAGAAAACGACTTGCTGTTAATAATAGGTATGCAATTTTGTTGAATATCGTACTTGTTGTGAGCGCTGTTGCGATGATGTTTGGGGTTACAAATTATTTAATGGGGCTTCCGATATCAGATACTGTGGCGTTTTTGACAATGCCTACAAATATTAAAATGTTAATAGTTTTTTCTTTGTTAGGGTATACTGTTTCATTGGCGTTAAAACAAGGAGTATTTTTGTTTTTGCAAAATATATGTTAACTTTACAAAGTTTTGCGCGCGTGTGCGCTAATTAAAGTGATTTTATAGTAAAATTTTAAAATAATTCCTATGAAAAAACAATTTGTTATGGCTGTCTTGGCCGCTTTCTCGCTTTCGATGGCAGGCAATGCCCAGAGCCTGAAAGGTTTTGCCTATGGTGATGTCGAGTTGCCACGTGGCTACAATTATGTGAAAGGGCAGGAGCCTGGTCTTGCTGAGTGGGAGTCGCCCGAGGAACTCTCCTTGAACAAGGAACAACCGAAGGCTTGGTTCTTTACATTTGCAAACGAGGATGCCGCACGTAAGGTGTTGCCTGAGAACAGTGAGTATTATCTGTCACTTGACGGCACATGGAGCTTCAACTGGGTGGGTAACCCTTGGGAACGCCCTGTTGACTTCTTCAAGACTAATTATGATGTGTCTGCTTGGGATAAGGTGCAGGTGCCTATGAACTGGAATGTGTATGGCTTGCAGCCCGACGGCTCGCAGAAATACGGAACTCCTGTGTATACCAACCAGAAAGTTATCTTCCATCATCAGGTTGCAGTCGGTGACTGGAAGGGTGGTGTAATGCGTGAGCCTTCGAAGGAGTGGGCTACATACAAGAACCGTAACGAGGTGGGCTCTTATCGCCGCACTTTCACTGTTCCTGCAAATTGGGATGGCCGTGAGGTGTACATCAATTTCGATGGTGTAGACTCTTTCTTCTATCTTTGGATAAACGGCAAATATGTAGGTTTTTCAAAGAACTCTCGCAACCTTGCTGCGTTCAACATTACAAAATATCTTGTCGAGGGCGAGAATGTCGTTGCCGTTGAGGTTTACCGCAACAGTGACGGCTCATTCCTCGAGGCACAGGATATGTTCCGTCTTCCCGGTATCTTCCGAACTGTATCATTGACATCTACCAACCCGGTTGAGTTGCGCGATATTCGTGTGCGTACAGAACTCGACGAGCAGTATAAGGATGCTGTGGCCAATATCGAGGTCGATGTACGCAATCTTACAGCCAAGAAAATAAAGAAATATCAGGTAAAGGCACAGCTCTATAAGAATGCTCTATACAGCGACGAGAACGAGATTGTTGAGGGTGCAACGATGACGGTGCCTCTCGAGCAGTTGCTCGCCGGCGATACAAGGACATTGAAACTTGATATGCCTGTCTCGGACCCTGCAAAGTGGAGCGCAGAGGAGCCTAACCGTTATACATTGGTCGTTTCATTGCTCGACAAGAAGGGTCGGGTGCTTGAGACTGCTTCAACGTATATGGGTTTCCGTGAAATAGAAATTCGTGAAACAAAGGCCGAGGACGATGAGTTCGGTCTGGCTGGCCGTTACTACTATCTCAACGGCAAGCCTATCAAGATGAAGGGTGTTAACCGTCACGAGAACAATATCCACACCGGTCACTTTGTAACACGCGAGCAGATGGAGAAGGAGGTCTTCCTTATGCTGCAGGGTAACATCAACCACGTGCGTAATTCGCACTATCCCGATGCTCCCTACTGGTACTATCTCTGCGACAAGTACGGTATTTACCTCGAGGATGAAGCAAACATCGAGAGCCACGAATATTACTATGGCAAGGAGTCTCTCTCACACGTTCCCGAATTCCTTGACGCCCACATTGCGCGCGTGATGGAGATGGCTCACGCGACAATAAACAGTCCTTCGGTCTGCATCTGGTCGCTCGGCAATGAGGCCGGTCCCGGTGAGAATTTCGTGAAGGCATACAATGCGCTCAAGGCTTTCGACGCTTCACGTCCTGTTCAGTATGAGCGCAACAACAGCATTGTTGATATGGGTTCGAACCAGTATCCTTCAATAGCAGGTACACGCGCCGATGTCCAGGGAAAGAGCCAGTATACAAAGTATCCATTCCACATCTCGGAGTATGCCCACTCTATGGGTAATGCCGGTGGTGGCCTTGCCGATTACTGGGAGGCTATCGAAAGCACCAATTTCTACATCGGTGGTGCTATATGGGACTGGGCGGACCAAGCTTTCTGGCACTACGACTCAATAGGCAAGAGCAACTATTATGCTTATGGCGGTGATTTTGGTGACCGTCCGACCGATTTTACATTCTGTATGAATGGCGTGATGTTCCCCGACCACTCTCCGAAACCAGAGTATTATGAGGTAAAGAAGGTCTATCAGAATGTAGGCGTGAAGATGCTTGACAATGGCGAGGTTGAAATCTTCAACAAACGCTATTTCAACTGCTTGTGCGACCTTGACATCAGGATTTCACTTTGGGAGGATGGCAAGCGCATCGATTCGTACTTCGTACCGGGTATGAAGATTGCTCCACGCACATCAAAGAATGTGAAACTGAAGTTCGACAAGTCAAGGCTTGCAGCAAACAAAGAGTACTTTGTGAAGGTTGAGTTCCTTTTGAAGAAGGATATGCCTTGGGCAAAGAAGGGTTATGTGCAGATGGATGAGCAATTACCTTTGAAGGATGCTGTCAAGAGCGCATTCATTGCCGATGTTGCAAATAACGGTACCAAGATTACAATGAAGAATGACAAGGCGGCAGCGCAGACAATAATTACAGGTGCCGACAATTCGTTCAGAATCGTATTTGATAACAACAGGGGATTGTTCTATAGTGTAGATTATGATGGAACAACAATTCTTGAAGGTGGCAAGTCTATGAAACTGAGCGCTTTCCGTGCACCGGTCGACAACGATACCTGGTTCTTCAACCGCTGGTTCGCTATCGGTCTGCACAACCTTGAAGATAGTGTCCTTTCTTTCACTTCAAAGAAAAACAAGGACGGTTCTGTCGTGCTCCAGTACATCGTGCGTACACAGGCCAAGCATCAGTCGAGCTGCAACCGCCTGCCTGACAGCAGCTTCGAGATCGTTGATTCGGAGCATGAGATGGCACCTACTGCCTTCCACTTTATCTCTAACAGGATTTGGACAATATATCCCGACGGCTCCGTTGAACTCAACAGCGTTATTGTCGGTTCTGAGGCAAGCCAGATAGTTGCACGTCTCGGTTTTGAGATACAGCTGCCGTCTGAGCTTTGCAACTATACATATTATGGCCGTGGCCCTTGGAATAACTACAACGACCGCTGCGACGGTGCATACATACAGCAGTTCTGCAGCAAGGTTGCCGACCAGTTCGTTCCGTTCCCCAAGCCACAGGATATGGCAAACCGTGAGGATGTACGTTGGGCTGCGCTTACAGATGATAACGGAAACGGTGTAATGTTCGTGGCTACCGAGGGTATGTGTACAAGTGCACTTCCTTGGAATGCTGTTGAGATGACCGAGGCCGGTCATCCGCACCAGTTGCCTGCATCTTCAGGCACTTGGCTCAATATCGATACCAAGGTTACCGGTCTTGGCGGTGCAAGCTGCGGTCAGGGTTATGCTCTCGACCACCAGCTCGTTAAGGGCGGCGAGAATACTATGGGCTTCATTATGCGTCCTGTAAAGGCTGGTGACGATTATGTCGCAAAGGCTGATGTGAAGGCTTCCGGCGTAACACCGGTACTTGTTTCACGCGATCTCCGCGGTATCGTGAAGATGAGTTGCAACAAGCCTGGTTCAGAGATATATTATAAGGTTAACAACAAGGGTAAGGCTATCAAATATACAGAGCCTGTTGACCTCAATGCCGGTGGTAGCATTACTGTTTGGGAGAAGGCTGCACCTGACCTCAAGGCGACATACAGCTATGAGAAGATTACATCTGTTCCGGTACTCGTAAAGGCTTCTTCAAGTTCAGAGCCTGGAAGCGGCCCAGAGAAGATGCTCGATGGTGACCCCTCGACAATATGGCACTCTATGTACTCGGTTACTGTTGCAAACTATCCTCACTGGGTAGAATTCGATGCAATTGATGAGGTCTCCATCAAGGGCTTCAAGTATATGCCTCGCCAGAGCGGCGATAACGGAAACGTAAAGGGCTACAAACTTGAGGTGAGTGTTGACGGTGAGAACTGGTCATTGGTTGCCGAGGGTGAGTTTCCTTATAATGCAGAAAAACAGTCTGTAATCTTTGCAAAGCCTGTTAAGGCACGTTATGTGCGTTTTACAGCAACCAGTTCGCAAAACGGTCAGGACTTTGCTTCTGGTGCAGAGTTTGAAATAATAAAGGAGTAAATGATATATTATTAAATAAAACTATGAAAAAGAGAATATTTTATTCGTTTATATCACTGTTATGCGTTTTCTTCTTTGTGTCGTGCAGCGACAGTAAAAAGAGTGAAGGAACACCTGCGCTTGCAGTTGGTAAAAAGGAGGTTGTCAATAAGGAGTACCTGAAAGTCCTTCCAAGTGATGCTTTGGCTATACTTAAAGTCGATTTTGGTAATGTCCTTGTAAAGTCAGATGTACTTAATCACACATTCGTCAAGGCTGCAATAGAGAAGGAAATAGCTGATGCGCCCGAAAATGTCAAGTCGCTTCTGAAAACAGTTCTGAATAATCCTAATGCATCCGGTATTAATCTGAATGCACCTGTATATGCAGCAATGTTGGATGTTGAGCCTGTGAAAATGGTCATAACACTTGCAATTGGTGATGTCAATGCCTTTGAAAAGACATTGTCGACTTTGAGTAATGACCAATTTGTTCCGGTTGAGAAAGGCGGAATGAAATATATTACCAACGATAGCGAGGGTTGTGTTGCATATGATTCGAACAAGTTGGTCGCAGTAGTTAATGCATCCGGTTGGGGAGCTGATGTTGCAGACTATGCTTCCCTGCCTGTTGACAGGATGGCTATGAATGACAAGAAATATGCATCACTGTTCAGTGAGGACGATGATGTAGCAATCTCTGTCAACCTCGAGACTATTATGCAGATGTTGGTCGTACAGGGAGTGATAGAGAGAGAGATGATGCCTGTGGTTGGTATGATTAAGGATTTCCCATTCTACGCTGCTCTTGATTTTGAGAATGGCTATGCAGACCTGAAGGCAAATGTAGGCGTGTCCCCCGAATATAAGAGTCTAATAGACAAACTGATAAGGAAACCCAACCATAGCCATTTCGGTTATGTACCCGGCAACAGCCTGGCTGTGTTGAACTATAACTTTGATTTGACGCAGCTGTTCCCGATTCTTAAGTCTTCAGGTCTTATGAATGAACTCAATGCCAATGGTGTCAGCGACGAAAATGCAAAGCAGATTCTTGCAGCTCTCAGTGGAGAGTGGACCGGCGCAATGTGGCTTGAGGATGGTGCCGATGAAAAGCCTTTGTTTATGGCAGCGGTGGAGTGCAGCGACCATTCAATCTTTGATTTGATTATAGCATATCTATCATACGAGATGGGTGCGACAATTGTAGGTGATGATGTATATGCGCTGAACGTTAACAGAAGAGAGGAGTATAACTATTATACAGGCGAGTTCGATGTTGTTAAGGATGGTCTGGATTATTATGTTATGTATAAGAATAATTCCATTATGATTATGCCCGAAAATCTTTTCTACAGGCTTGATAATAATGGTAATATAGCAAAGAACAATCCTATCTATTCATCAATGAACAACAATCTTGTTGTTGATGTTGAGCCTATACGTAGTATCCTTACAGAAAACGTGCGTAACAGCTATTATGGCCCATCCGAGGAGGAGACTATCGCTCTCGAGGTTATGAATATGTTCAAATCCTTGACTGCCGATTTCAACCTTTATAACCTTGATATCAGGCTCAATCTCGAAAACGATAATGTCAATTCTTTGAAATGTGTTGTTGACAAGATTTTGGGATTTGCTGCGAGGTATATGAAATAAATCGCCGATATGCTTGACAGCATTATACTTGATAATCTGAACTTGAAGGCCTCTGCCGGTGCACCTATTGGTGGTGTACCGTCCGAGGTCTTCGGCTGTAAGTTGACTTTCCATAAAGGAAAATCCTACCTGATAGAGGCAGCTTCGGGTCGTGGAAAAAGTTCATTGTTCAGTTTTCTGTGTGGTCTTAGGAGTGATTATTCGGGAAATATATCCTTCGGAGCTGCTGATGGTAAGAATATTCTCTCCTCTGATAGAACTTTTGTGGAAATGCGCAGACGCTCCTTGGCTATAATGTTCCAAGACTGCAGGCTTTTTCCTGAACTGACAGCAGTGGAGAATGTAATGCTGAAAAGCCAACTGACAGGTTTTATGACAGAGAGTGGGGTGCGTGAGATGCTCATAAGGCTTGGCCTCTCCAAGCATCTTGACAGGCCTTGTGCAATGTTGTCGCTCGGACAGCAGCAACGTGTTGCATTTGTCAGAGCTTTGGCGCAACCTTGTGACTTCATTCTGCTCGATGAGCCTGTGAGCCATATCGATGAGCCCAATGCCAATGAGATGTCACGCCTGCTGTATGAGCGTCAGCAACGTGATGCTATTGGAGTCATTGTTACATCGGTAGGGTATAGGTTGCCCTATGACTACGATATGGTATTGAACTTGTAACATATTTGTTATAATGAAACTATTGTTCAAATTACTGAGGCGTAACATCAGCATCCTGCAGACATTGCTCTTCCTGGCTGTGAATTTGTTGGGTGGAGTGATAGTGCTGCTCGGAATTGAGGCCTATCGCGATTTCGCCTCCATTTCCCGAAATGATGGGGATGCTTTATCAACAAGTTCCATTGTAATAAACAAATCATTGTCGGCTGATGCTACACTGAACAGTATTATGGGCTTGCATCCCTCTTTCAGTGAAGAGGAGATAAGGGAATTGGAATCATTGCCATCGGTTGCTTCGGTCGGTAAGTTCGTTACAGCCCGTTTTGGTGTAGGGGCGGTGTTGTCGATAGCATCGTCAAGGATGTCTACAGATATTTTTCTCGAGGCGGTACCCGATGAGTTTGTTCTGGGCAATTATAGGCCTGTTGATGGTGTCTCGTGCAGATGGTCTGCAACACTTTCAAGTGATACAATTCCGGTAATAATACCCCGTAACTACCTCAATCTTTATAATTTCGGTTATGCGGCCTCAAACGGAATGCCTCAAATCAGTGATGACCTTATTGGCTATCTACCCTTGCAACTTGTCGTGATGACACCCAGAGGACGGGTGGTATACACTGCTGTGCTTTGTGGGTTGACCGATAAGTTCAATACGATACTTGTTCCCTGGGATTTTCTCAATGAGGCAAACGAAGCCTATGCCCAAGGTACATCATCGGAACCTTCGCGCCTGATGCTGACAACGGATGCAAGTGAGTTCGACGAAGATACTTTTGAATTCCTTGCCCAAAAAGGGTATGCGGTTGAAGGTGATGCCACGCAGGTAAAACTGCAGAATTTCATCTACACTCTGCTATACATAATAATAGGTATCGGTGCGGTTTTCTCAACTTTAGCGTTTGTACTTCTTGTAATAAGCATACTCCTGCTGATAGAGAAAAATAAAGAGAAAATAAGAAATCTATATTCATTAGGTTATTCCATTAAAGAGATTTCAAGGCTCTACCGTTTGTTTGTTTTTGTTGTAGATTTAGTAGTCTGGCTCATTGCTGCATCAATGGCGGTACTTGTGTATCCTATGATTGTTGATGTGTTGAATATTATGTCTCAAGGATACCAGCCATTGCCATTATCATTCATCTGGATGGCTGCCGTGGGCTTTGCTCTAATGTTCGCAATGCTTCATTCAGTGATAATTTATAGAAACGTAAGGAAAACAGTCGACAATTCTTAGATACTATGCAGGCTGATTCAAAGCGCAAGCCTGTAGAGTTGTGCAAAAATGATATAAAATCATATAATTATGAAACGCAGTATAATAGTTACCGGCGGTGCCGGCTTCATCGGTTCACACGTTGTAAGGCTTTTTGTGAACAAGTACCCCGATTATAATATAATAAATGTAGACAAGCTCACATACGCAGGCAATCTTGCCAACCTCAAGGACATCGAGGACAAGCCCAACTACGCATTTGTAAAGGCAGATATCTGCGACTTTGATACAATGCACAGGCTTATGGTCGACAACAATGTCGATGGTATCATACACCTTGCAGCTGAGAGCCACGTCGACCGTTCGATTAAGGACCCGTTCACCTTTGCACGCACCAACGTGATGGGTACCCTGTCGTTGTTGCAGGCTGCAAAACTCTATTGGGAGTCTTTGCCCGAAAAGTACGATGGCAAGCGTTTCTATCATATCTCTACCGACGAGGTCTATGGTGCGCTTGAGCTGAGCCACCCCGAAGGCATAGAGCCGCCGTTCACAACAACCGCATCATCGGGCGAGCATCACCTTGCATACGGCAAGGATTTCTTCTACGAGACAACAAAGTACAACCCGCACAGTCCCTATTCGGCATCAAAGGCAAGCAGCGACCATTTCGTACGCGCATTCCACGACACATACGGAATGCCCACAATAGTAACCAACTGCTCGAACAACTATGGCCCTTACCAGTTCCCCGAGAAGCTGATACCGCTTTTCATAAACAATATACGCCACCGCAAGCAATTGCCTGTATATGGCAAGGGCGAGAATGTACGTGACTGGCTCTATGTGGTTGACCACGCACGTGCTATTGACATAATCTTCCACAATGGCAATGTTGCCGACACATACAACATCGGCGGTTTCAACGAGTGGAAGAATATTGATATAATCAAGGTTATCATAAAGACCGTTGACCGCTTGCTGGGTAACCCTGAAGGTGCATCGCTCGACCTCATCACATACGTCACCGACCGTGCCGGACACGATATGCGCTATGCCATCGATTCCACCAAGTTGCAGAAGGAACTTGGCTGGGAGCCCAGCCTGCAGTTCGAGGAGGGAATAGAGAAGACCGTGCGCTGGTATCTCGACAACCAGGAGTGGATGGACAATATCACAAGCGGTGAGTATGAGAAATACTACGATGATATGTACAAGAACAGATAAATTACTTTCTACTATACGCAAAGCGGCAGCCGATTGGCTGCCGCTTTGCGTATATGTTATTGATTAGAAAATTCTTATCGAATAACCAATTCTTGCAGTGATGGTGGTGTTGGCAGAGCGTCCGAAATCGTCGGTCTTTGAGTTGCCGAAGATGTCGGCAAGTCCGTAATAGTATCGTCCTTCGATAAAGAAATTGCCTATCTTTGTCTTCAGTTCCACACCAAGTCCGCCTGCAATTCCATAGTCGAACTTATTCTCGACTCCCTTGCCATATACGGGGCGTATCGAAACGGGGCGGTTGGCTACATCCCAGTTACCTTTGTAGTTCTCGCTCTCGTTGATGAAGAAGCCGAGCTGGGGGCCAAGGTTTATGAAGAATTGGAAACCACGTTCCTCTTTTCCCCAGGAGAGGTGTGCAAAGAGAGGTACTTCTATGTAGTTCATCAACCGGCTGTAGTTGTCCGATGTCCCATCGTCAAAATTCTCTATCCATCCGCGCTGTGAAAAGTTTACCTCGAGCTGCGCTGCACAAATCATACTGAAATACTTCTCGCTTGTGTAGCGTATATTCAAACCACCGTTGGCACCTTGTGCGAGGTGCTGCCTGATGGTTGGCTGGAACTCCATCCTGTTGAGGTTAAGTCCACCCGAGAAACCGATTTCAAGGATATTCCTCGGCTTCTCAATCTGGGCACGGCTGCCGGCAGTGAATGTAAGCATCAGCAAAACAAATATGTAAAGCCCTTTTCTCATCCGGTCAGTTGTTTGCAGTGTCTGTAGTAGGGTTCAGTATCTCTTTGAGGTTCTCGTCCTGATATCCCTCCTGATACTCCTTCTTGTCAAAATCCATCTTGTCTATCCAATATTCCGGGCAGAAATGTATGAAGAAGAACTTGTTGTTAGTGAAGCCGTCCTTACCGCTTATCCGCTCGAACTTGAAATCGGACTGTACCGGCGAGAAAGGTACTTCGTTTATCTTTTCGTGCATCTGGTTTCCATAGAGGCTGGCGGCGAGCAGGAAATAGTAACCTGTATCGTAACCCAGCATACCATAACGTGGGTATACATTCTGTATGCTGCGGTTGTACCAACGCTTGTATTCATCCTGGAACTCCATAACCCTTGGCAATGTAACGTGACTGTAGAAGGTTGCATAGAAATATGTGTCAACCTCATACATCAGTTCTCTTGTGTCATTCGCATGAATCTGCCACTCGGGGTAACCGAAAAGTTTGCAGGCTGCAACGCCTGTGGTGTCAATGTTTCTTGCTTCAAGGAGCGAAGGCAATAGAGTGTTCAGGGTCGATGCCGCTGATGAGGTTGGTATGATAATCATCTCCTTTTCCTCCTTTTGCAATCCTGTAAATATAGACAGCACTGTGTCGCGGTTTGCAATGAGCTCCATAGGTACAGTCGAGTAGGGCATATTATCCTTATCGAGTCTTGTTTTCAGGCTCTTTACAAATTCCTTCTTGTTGCTTTGGACGGTATCTTCCACAAAAACGACATTGGCGTTGGGGAATGTTTCTACGAACCTCTCGCTGACCTGTGGCAGGATATACTGTTGCACGCCATTGGCAACATAGACCATCGGGTTGTTTATCGCTTCATCCTTTTTGCTGGAGAAGGGTATTACGAGCGGTATGTTGTGTTCTTTGGCGAACTTGGCAAGTTCCTTGTTGTGTTTGGTGTACGATGCTCCTATTATAAGCTCAACATCATCGAAGGCGCTGCTTGTGAGCAGGCTGTCGAGACTTTTCTCCTTGTGGCCGGCATCGTATGTGTTTATGATGAACGAGTAGCCTTCGCGTTTGAGCTGTTCAACAGCCATCAACAGGCCTTCGTAATACTCGACCATACGGCTCTGCTCTTTCGGCGCATAGCTGTCGAGCAGGAATGACAAAACGACTGCGACATTGAGCACCTCGTCGTCCTTGAAACCGCTCAGGAATTCATCGTCCGCCTCTTTTTTATTCTGCTGTCCATTATCGTTCCTGTCATCTACCTTGACAATTGCATCCTTGTTTGCCGATGGAGCAGGTATGTTGAGCACCATCTTGCGCTTCAGTTTCTTCTCCTTGAGTATCGGGTTTGCCTTTATAAGTTCCTCTCTGGTTATGTTGTATTTTTCACAGATACTCTCTATGCTCTCCTTACGTGCCACCTTGTGGGTGCCTATTATTATCTGTGGCTTCTCCTGCTCTTTCTTTGCAACCGGCTTTGGCTCGGGTGCTGTCGCCTTTACCGTGGCTTTCGGTTCTTTGGGCAACTCTTGCTTTTTTGTCGGTATTATGATAACCTCACCTGCGCGGAAATTGTTTATGGATAGTCCGGGATTGGCCGCGCATATCTCATCGGTTGTCACGTTGTACATTTTGCTGAGCCTGTAAAGTGTCTCTCCGGCCTTGATGGTGTGCTTCTTCACGTTCTTCTCTTCGGGAGCACTGTCGCGTGGAATTATCAGTTTTTGTCCGATGGAGAGTTTCTCGGCACTGCCAGGGTTGAATTTTATGATTTCGTCGACAGTAGTGTTGTACATCTTTGAGATGGAGTACAATGTCTGTCCCTTGACTACCGTGTGGCTGACAAAGTTGCTCTTTTGTGCATTGGCTGTTGTGGCTGCAATTACAAAAGATATAATGAACAGTATTTTCCCGAGGGTCTTCATAATAACAATGTAATAGGGTTTGGCTGTTTAAGGATTTAACCAAATATCACGCGAAGATACATAATATTTATTAATATAAGTATATTCCAAATGTAAAAAATAGTTTAACAAGCGATAGTCGCTGATTGCAGCCTGCAATGTCCAAAAAAGATGTCAAAACCTTTTGTTTATTATCGGTTTTTCGCGCGGATTTATTACTTTTGCTATTCATAGCGCTTAATTGGTTGCAGCAACGTACTTTTTGCCCCATTTTTGCGTTATAAAGCAAATTGCATTTGATATGAGAAAGTTTTTTATATCCACGATATTGCCGTTCCTGTGCGCGATGGTTTCAATGGCGCAGGGCACTGTCGATGAACCGAAGCCGACTGCGCTTGTCGTCGATTCCGATGGCGAACTCACCGATTTGGCTATCGGTGACAGTTACGAGGGCGAGGCTCCGGTAACGGTGCGCTTCTATGCCAATGCCGATGAGGTTGAGGGTTATTCGCTCACCTGTACCTGGGAGTTCTTCAAGGAGGGTGAGACCGAGCCATATCTTGTGCGTCACGATGCAGATGTCGAGATTGAGCTACGCGAGAGCGGTACGATAACGGTGATGCCGAACATTACATACACCTATCTTGAGAACAGTGAGATATATTGGCCTTTCAATGCCGATGTATATCAGCCATTCCGCATTGTTCTTTCCGAGTCGGACATAAAGGTACCCAATGCCTTCTCTCCCAATGGCGACGGTATCAATGACTATTTCAATGTCTTCGACGTAAAGTCGATAGTAGAGTTCAACGGCGCCATCTTCAACCGTTGGGGGCAGAAACTCTACAGTTGGGGCATTGATGAGATGGGACGCGAAGGTTGCGGATGGGATGGAACCTACAATGGAAACCCGGTTCAGGATGGAGTATATTATGTCGTTGTCAAGGCCAAGGGTGCCGACGGCATTGATTATGAGATATATCGCGATGTAAATCTTTTGCGTGGATATACCGAAGGAGGCAAGTGATGAAACAGGAGAAGGAACAGCAAGGGAAAATCGAGGTTTACGGTGCCAGGGTGCACAACCTTAAAGATATCGATGTGGAGATACCGCACGATTCGCTTACAGTCATCACCGGTCTTAGCGGCAGCGGCAAGTCATCGTTGGCATTCGATACCATCTTTGCCGAGGGACAGCGTCGCTATCTCGAGACATTCTCCACCTATGCCCGTAACTTTCTTGGTGGAATGGAGCGCCCCGATGTCGACAAGATAACAGGTCTCAGCCCGGTGATTTCCATCGAACAGAAGACTACGAACAAGAACCCACGTTCCACAGTGGGCACGACAACCGAGATATACGACTATCTGCGATTGCTCTATTCGCGTGCAGCCGATGCCTACTCCTATCTCTCGGGCGAAAAGATGGTGAAATATACCGAAGAGAAGATACTTGAGCTTCTGCTAGATGCCTATGACGGTAAACGCATATATATACTTGCACCGCTTGTAAAGTCGCGTAAGGGACACTACAAGGAGCTATTCGAGCAGATGATGCGTAAAGGATACCTGAATGTGCGTGTCGATGGTGAGTTGTGCGAGATGTCGCGCGGAATGATGCTCGAACGCTACAAGA
>CALBKR010000048.1 GCA_937896105.1 uncultured Bacteroidales bacterium | reverse complement strand
AATGAGGATTTTGAAGCCAAACGTAACGTAGAAATTTGCTTTTTAGTCACCCTCGAGATATTGCTGAATGCGCTACTTTACTTAATAAGATGCTTACGCCCGTCGACGATAACAATTCCCGATGCGGGAAGCCTATCAAGCTTTTGACCGTGCAGGTTGTATATGCCCTTCGGTGCACTATCCCCTTCGACAACGACATTCTCCACTGCTGTAGTTTCGCCAAAACTTATATTCGGGTTTTCAATAATATACATTACCGATCCGTGGTCATCCCAAGTCCAGTTGCGGACAGCAGTCAGAGGTTCATTGGTAACGATACAGGCAAAATATGTAGAGCTTTCGCTATAGCTTCCACCTGCGTGGAAACTGAAAGTACCATCACCATTGTCGCGTATCTTATCCAACGCTGTCTTTTCGGCAGTAAACTTGTAGTCACGGCCGTCACGGGTAACATACTCCTTCTTAGCAGGCTGGTAGAGATAGTACTTGCCATCTTCCTGAATAATCTGCCACACGACTGTCATATCGAAAGGGCTTACCTCCTCTTTATAAATGTTTACAACCGCCTGGTTTGATGGAAGGTTGTTATAGGAAGAGACAGTCATTCCGCGCAAGCTGAGATAGGTATCGGATATTGTTGTGTTCCATGCAAGATAGCCTTCGCCGCTCTTTGCCTTGATATGATATGCTGCATCATTGTTCAGTTCGCTGAGCGAGCTTATCTGGCGATAATCCTGAATCTTTTTATACACGACCTTGATTATGCTGTTCTCAGCATCCAATGTAATTTCCGCTGTATAGCCCTCTACATTTATTACTGTAACATCTGCTGCTGTAAAGAACTGGGTTACCAGCATTTCATCGCCAGCCTTATACTCCTTGCCGGCATACACTACGCCGCCTTCGCCGTCAGCGCCTTCAACGCTTACGGTGTACTTGTAGGCCTGCTGCATATCACCCTTGATACTTACCTGACTGCCGCGTATATACTCGGCCGGAATGGTATATGTGCCGTCGGCTGCAATGGCGTTCTGGGGAACATTAACCTCAATCCAGTTAGGATTGCCATTATCGTCAAGCTGCTCGGCAGCATTTACGTTATAGCCGTACTTAAGGGCAAAGCCATTCTGTATGAATCCTGGAGCTGGAATATCCTTTACCTTCAAAGGCTCGCCATAGTTTGTCACATAGCCCTGCAATGCGCTTTCGTCCGACGCCAGTACAATGTCACCATTAAGCTGTGATGCGCTCACTGAAACCTTGTCGCCGTGCACGTCAAGCATCAAATCTACATAACCGCCACCGTCTGAAATAATGGTGCTGCTACCTGCCGGGTCAATGCTGTTCCAGTCGACCTTGTAACGCATGCGGTACATTCCCGGTTCGGTTCCGGCAGGGATGGTAAATGCCGGCACACCGCTTCCGATGGTGTTGCCGTTGCTGACAGTTGTACCGTCGCTCTTATACCAGGTGGTGCCAACCTGATATGCGTTGTAGCTTACGATTTCGCTGCCTGCCGCAGGTGTACCGTTGTCGTTTATAGTATATTCAAACTTGCCGTTATTGTTCCAGTCGACATATACATATGCGCTCATCCAAGAACCGGAGTAGTTGAATGTGGGTTGCACCTGAGTGCCGGCCTTTGCCGAGAAGACGCTCGATGTTATATTGTCGGTGTAGACCTTGCCGGTATTGGCTGCCGAGGTGTAGTTGACACCCGAAGATGTTAGACCCACACTATTGAGAGAACGATCCTTGCGGGTTCTTGCCGCATCCTTGTCATAGGTAAGCGCGTATTTGTCGGTTGAGAAACGCTTGTCGGGGTTGTTGTCGACAACAATCTCATCGAAATATGCTACCCAGTCGGCATTGTCGGCGTGTGGCGAGCGCACATCGGGAACAATAACCAAAGAGTAGATATCGATACCGCTGTTTGCATTCTCCTCTTTTGAGTAAGAGAAGCCCTTGAAACTTACCACAACATCCTGCCAACCATCCTTGGGTGCGACATTTATGTTGGTGGTTGCCCAGAACTGCTCCTCTTCACCAGTCTGCCAGTTCCAGCTCTCCTCAATTCGCTTGCCCAAGCCAATGACCATCATACGGCTGTCGGCAGGTTTGTCCTTGAGGTAGGTCATCACGTGGATGTATTGCAACTGTTTGGTCACACGGATAGGTTCCTTAAGGTCAATTCTGACACCAAAGGTGTTGCTGCCGAAACGGCTGCGCTGCAAGGCTACTACCTTTCCGGTTGAGTTGGGAGCTACGCCGAGCACATCATCTACAGAGAGATCTGGGTTGTCAGTAACTCCTGCATTTCCGGTGAGAACGCCTTTGCGGAAAGGGCTCTCCTCCCATTTATCATAGACGCTTATGGATTTGTAATCCTCAGTGTCGAATGTTATCGTTGTTTGCGCTGAAGAAGCAAGGCCTAAAAACATCAACGCAGCTGAAAATAATATATTCTTTTTCATAACTCTTCTTTTTTATAATTGTGTCGATGTTTATTAATATACGTTCAGGTTAGAGAGCAAAGGACAGGCACGGCTGTCGAGGATTGTTATGCGCAGTTTCTTTGCATTGTAACCGCTGCCATAGCTCTCGCTTGTCTTGCCGTTCAAAGGAATAATGCGCTTGTAGCCCACAGTTGTTGTCTGCATAGCCGGGCAGAGTTCAGTCCAAGATTCACCGTCTGAACTGTATTCAATCTTGAAGTCCTTTATGCGCTGACCCAAGAAAACAGGCTCCTGCATAACAAGGTAACGTATTACCTGAGGTGTATCCCAAGTGAGTGTTATTGTTGCAGTGAG
>CALBKR010000047.1 GCA_937896105.1 uncultured Bacteroidales bacterium | reverse complement strand
ATGGGCTTATGGTATAGCGGCACGTGGAAATCTCAATATTAAATCGGGTGAAGTAGTTGCAAAGGGAGGTACTGCCGGTCTTTATGCCGAAGATGGCGCTATAACTATCACATCGCCTCTTATTATAGCCTCTCCTTGGGAGGGACAAATTAGCAACGATGGTCATTATGTAGTTGATGAAAACAAAGAAGTGCAGACAAGAGTAGTAATTATGACTCCTCCTATTTCAGGTACTATTACATTGGCATCAACGCCTGTGCCGGGAGAATCGTTGGGCATTTCACTCAGTGGAAATATAAGTCTCAATGAATTGAGTTGTATATGGCAAATCAGTGAAAATAACGAAACTTGGAAAGATATTGACGGCGCAACCGAAAAAGTATATGTGCCAATGGAATCAGAATTAGGAAAATATTTACGAGTTCGTGCGGAGGCAATAGGATATTCGGGATATTTATATAGTCCAAGTCATCAGATTACAAAAAGATTGTGTGCAAATTCACCAGTCGCTCCTACGCTAACAAACATAAACGATAAAGTGCATTTGTCAAATGCCAAGACAACACAAGAGTATATCATTTTCAACTACTCAAAAGATGTGTCAACGCTCACCGAGAATGATTGGAATAATGCAGTAACACCCGACAGCGAAGTGGGTTTCTTTGAAATGAATAGTTCGGCTAATTCCAACCATACCGTATTTACTCGTGTAAAAGAAACAACATCGGCCTGGGCAAGTGAGAGTGTGGCCGAAGGCAGAATATATATCGGAACATCGGTTTATCTGCAAGATATCGAATTGAATATCAGTAAGACAGTCGGTTATTTTCAAAAATTTTACAATGAGTTGAATTGTAAGGTGGGTGATGTTATTAGATGCGATGCTTCCCCTGTGCCCTCGGACGCTACTAATTGGTATGGCATATCGGGAAGTAATTGGACGGTAGGAAATCGCAATACCGGATCGCCTTATGGTGAATTCTATGAAGATGAAGAGTGTACAATACCAATCAACACAACAAGCAACTATGAAACAGTATATCTTAAAACACTTGCAGAAAAGAACTATTTGGAGGTGCGTATTCAGACATACAATAGTAGCATAGGTTACAAAACGCGAGCTGTGCAATTTAATGTAAGTTATGATGGTACATTCCCTCCTATTGAGTATTTGTCGGGTTGCAGTCATACAATTGCCGTAGGCGAGAAAATGACTAATTTAGATGTCGCAAGGCGTCCGTTCTCTGCCTCAGTTTACGGTGTTACAACAGAAGTAACCGGTGAGGGTACGGCTCCAATTGTTAAATTCGACTTCTATGAGAAGATGAATATTGATGCTACCAATGCCACTCCGGGCGTATATACTTATACTCCAATACAAAACGGAAATCCTATAACAACAAGTACATTTACAATAACTGTTACTGATGGTAATTATAATGTCGAGTCGGTGATTTTGCGTGATAAATATATAACAGCCGACCCAGGTGATCGCATTGAACTTGTGGCACAATTGATGCCAACAAACTCAAAAGCTGAAATAGAATGGCACACAACCGATGAGAATATAGCTCCGGTTGTGGATGGTGTTGTTACTATTGCAGCCGATGCTCCTATTGGTGCAGAAGTTTATATAACTGCTCTTGCTAATGGGTGTTATGATAACTGCAAAATAACGGTTAGTGGTAAAGAATATGACCTCTATGTGGCATCTACACAAGTTACCAGCCGTAATAGCGAAGACATCTTAGGTGACGGCAAGTTTAGTTTCAATAATTATAACAGATTGACAATTAATGGAGATTACACCTTGAACACACCTGTAAAATTGGTGGAAAACAAGGGCATAGACGGACTAATTATTGATGTGGAAGGTAACTCTACAATTAATCAAGAGGTTAATGTTGAGTCTAATGTGTTTGACTTTGCAGCTAATACGGTTATTACCGGAGAAGGTCAATTGACCATAAATGCCAATGCTATAGGTATAGGTGTAAACAACGGAGCAAATTTGACAATTTTCGATACCAATGTTACGGTGAATGGAATGTACCCAATGACAGGTAATATCGGTGGTAACGAATCGCTCTCAATCGTTTCTTCTAATGTAGAGATTTCAGCCAAAGGCTCGGCAGCTGTTGATGACTTCAATGGTGGTATTTCTCTCGTGGATTGTGTAATAGCAACTCCAATTGGAGGAGAAGTCGTTGATGCTACAATAGAGGACGGCAAAGGAAATTATGCTCGCAATGTTGTTATAGAATCGCAGTTGATGTTATACGATGATATTAACAATACTATCACTTTAGAAACTTATGCATCAAGAAATAAGACAACCAATGCACAACTTGTCAATCGCACATTCTACAAGGATAATAGTTGGACTACATTGTGTTTGCCGTTTGATGTAGACAATTTAAATGGCACTCCTCTTGAAGGAGCGACAATTATGGAATTGAATACTGCAAGTAGTAATGGATTTGATAGCACAACGGGCATGCTTTATCTCTCATTCAAGACAGTTACAGCAATAGAAGCCGGCAAACCATATATCGTGAAATGGGATAATGGCGAAAACATCGTAAATCCGGTATTTGAAAATGTTATAATAACTAATTATGAGCCGAGAATGGTTGTTTCCGAAACATTTGAGTTAGATGCAATAAATATGATAGGTAGCTATGCTCCTGTTTATGCATCTGCAGGAGACCAAAGCATTATGTTCATGGGTACTGATAAAGTTATATATTATCCCACAGATGATGCCGCATTAAATAGTTTCTATTCTTATTTTGAAATTCCTTCATTGAAAGGAATTGAAGATGTTGCTATTAAGAACTATACAATAGATTTTGATGGTGTATTTGTTGGAATAGAAGATGTTTTAAATGATAATGTACTATATCCTGATGGTTGGTACACCATCACCGGTATAAAATTACCAAAAATGCCAATTGAAAGAGGTATTTATATTAACAATGGCAGAAAAGTAATTATTAGCAAATAAGCCTTAAAACCTTATGAACAAAGGCGTTCTACTCGCAAAGTGGAACGCCTTTACTTTTTATTATTAGTGTCCGATAAAAATAATACAAGCAAAAAAAAGAGTGGTCAGCAGCATTGTAAGAGCGGTCGAGTGCTATTTTTTGTGATACAAGCCCCCTTTTAATGAAATAGTTTTAGCTGTGGGGGAGTACAAACGCTTGCCCAATGAGGTGGGTGGCAATGACACGGTGGCTCCCGAGGATGTGCCACGGGCAATGAGGGCTTTGCTAAAGGAGTATAATGGTATAAAGCGCAAGTCGTTTGAGGATATTATTGATTTTCACCATCGTTTTGAGGCAATACATCCGTTCCAGGATGGAAACGGCCGTGTTGGGCGTCTTGTCATGTTCAAGGAGTGCCTTGCCAATGGCTTTGTGCCGTTTATAATCACTGATGAACTGAAGATGTTCTATTATCGTGGCTTGCAGCAGTGGGATAGTGTGCGAGGGTATCTTTTGGATACTTGTCTCACTGCTCAGGATAACTACAAGGCTTTGCTTGATTATTTCAAGATTAAGTATTGATTCCTCCTCTGCCATCTGTTGGCTTTGCCCAATAAAGTTTCTCACAGACCCCCTCCCCTGCGGGACTCCCCCTAACTTAGAGGGAGAGTTTTTAGTTAGTAAACTTTTCCTCTGCACTCGCTTACTCGCAACTTTCTCTACCATTTTGCCGTGTTAATAGATGTTAACGACTTGTAGAGATCCCTCGTCGCTGCGCTCTGTCGGGATGACAAGGAAGGGTATCGGAACTCCCTCCGCTTCGCTCGTCCCTCTTTGAAAAGAGGGACAGTTTTGTCTTTGCGAAAGCCTTATATAATTATATCTCTAAGCAGTATTAGCTCTCTTTCGTCTATTCCTCTTGTGGCAAGGGCTTCTTTATCGTTAAGTATACTTTCTGCAATTTTCTTTGCACTGCCGCAAATTTCCTTGGCTTTGTTGTAGTATTCTACGGCTTGTTGGTTGTTGTGGGTTACCCATTCTACGTGGCCGGCATTGACAACACTCGCTTTTCGTGACCCGCAGGGCGTGACCTTGCCACGCTACCTGCGACCTATCACTGCTCGTGTCGTCGAAGCCGTTTCAGCTGATTAGGTCTATTAGTAACTGCAGTTCTATTTTGCTAACACCACGATTAAATAGAATTTCTTTGTCATTTATGAGTGTGTCAGCCAACTTTTTATCTCCGCATATTTCTTTGGCTTTGTTGTAGTATTCTACGGCTTGGGCGTTGTTGTGGGTTACCCATTCTACATGTGCGGCATTGAGGTAGTCTTCGTAGCCGGGGTTGGGGGCGCTGATGAGGCGCTGGTAGTAGCTGCGGGCTTGGTCGTCCTTGCCGGTGATGAATGAGCACCAGGCGATGGCGCGTGTGGTTCGTCGTACTGCTTGACGGTGGCGAAGCTCTCGCCTGTCTGCAGCAGCAGTGATATGTTCTCGGGTGCAAGCTCCTCGGCCATCCGGTAGTATCCCAAGGCGTTGTCGAACTCGCCTTGCAGGCGGTAGCACTGTGCTATGTGGCGCAGGGTCCACAGGGTGTCGGGCTTGACGATGTCGGCCTTGGTGTAATAGTCGATGGCTTCTTTGTAACGGAGCTCTTTCTGCAGGCAGTAGCCCATCTCCTGGAAGAACTGTGCATCGCACTCGCCGCTCTTCTCGAACTGCTTGCCGGCGTTGTAGGCCTCGGCATAGTACTCCTTCTCCACAAGGTAGCGGAAGGTGCGCAGCAGGGCGTGGCTGTCGCTGACAAGGGGTGCAAGGGCTTTGCTCTGCAACAGGTTGAGCTGCATAGTGAAAGGATCCTTGAACTCGCTCTTGTGTCCCGAGAGCTTGAAGAAACGGTAGAGGTCCTGTATGTAGCTGTTGCTCTCAATCTCGGCAAATCTCTCTTTGTTGGCTTGTGCGTATGTGTCGATGTCCATTGCCTCGCCATCCTCGCCGGTTAGCTGTCCCATAAGTGCCTGACGCTGTTCCAGGGGGATGCGCTGAACGGTGAGGCAGAACGAGTACTTGTCGCTGTTGCAGAAGACGGGTGACTTGCATATTGCGCTCAGCAGGGTGTCGCCTGCGGCGTTGTTGTCGGGGAGCAGGCTGCTGATGCCGGGCACGTTGATGTCGAATGGACGGAACCAGTTGCTCATCTCGCCGAAGAAGGGGTAGTTCTTGAGCTGTGAGAAGGTGCCCATATATACATCGGCGCCTTCTATCTGCCACTTGGTCATCTCCTCAAGCTTGCTCTTGATGTTGTCGTTCTCAATCCATTTGCTCCACTCGGGGTTCTTGTCGTCGTCCTCCTCAATCTCCTTGAGTATGTCTATGCTCAGCTTGCCGTTGCCGAGCTGTGGGTTCTTGAGCATTGCCGGGATTATCTCCTCGCGCATCTTGCGGTCTATCTTCTGTGTCTCGCGGCAGCGAAGCAGCTGTATCTGTATTGTCTGCACACGGCGCAGTATCTCGCTGTTGTCGCGCAGTGCGGCGAGTGCTGCTGCGATGGTGGGGTAGTAGGCAAGGCGTTCTTCGTACTGGAAGAGTGCTATCACAAGGCCTGTGATGGCGCGCACCGAAAGAGTGTGGCAGCCATTTGTGGCTATGTGGCAGAGCGCATCTATTTTTGTAGGCTCGAAGCATTTGAGGGTGCTCAGTGTGATGGCGCTCACAAGTGTGGCGCGGTCGTTGAGGCTTATCTCCTCATCGGCGATGATGTCGTTGATGGCTTCGGCATCGCCCTTGTTCCAGCCGATGCTTGTCCAGATGATACCGAACAGCTCGGGCAACAGCCTCTCGTGTTCGCCGGCCAGTTGCTCACGCACCCCCTTACATTCGTTGGCGGGGAGGCTGTCGGTGATGGCATAGTTGGCAGCGTTCTCCTTGAGCTTGCTGTGTGCGCCGGCAAGGCTGTCGAGGTTCTTGTATTTGCGGCGGAGCTGGGTGTATATGCGCAGCGACGGGCTCTCGGTGAGCCTTGATATCGCTATCTGGTCGTTGATGATGTAGCAACGGCCTATGAGCTCGCCGTGCAGGCGTTCCCTGTCGGGGTCGGGCATTCCCTGACGCAGATAGTCGAGCATATAATGGTATGCTGTCTGTATCTCGGTGTAGCGTGTGCGCAGTTCCCAGTCCTGCAACTCTTCTATGCCTTCTCCAAGTGTTTCTATTGCCTCTTTGAGCCTCAATTCACCAAGTGCTTTAATGACGCTCTTCTGTATTTCTGTGATACGTTTTTCTTCCATTTGACCAATGTGAAATGTAGTTTGCACCTTAGTGTAAGGGCTCTAAGGCGGTGCAACTTATTTGATATAATAAACAGCGCGGTTGCCCGCGCTGTTTATTATAAATTGTTCAAGCGGGA
>CALBKR010000046.1 GCA_937896105.1 uncultured Bacteroidales bacterium | reverse complement strand
ATTAAAGAGAAGAACCATATGATGCAGTTCTATAACCGATAACAATGGAAAACAGACAGAAGAAACAACACGACCTCGACCTGCGATATATGCGTATGGCAAGCATTTGGGCCGAGAACTCATACTGCGAGCGACGCAAAGTAGGCGCCCTCATAGTAAAGGACAAGATGATTATATCCGATGGATACAACGGAACCCCGGCCGGTTTCGAGAACATCTGCGAGAACGACGAGGGTTTCACGAAGCCATACGTGCTGCACGCCGAGGCCAATGCAATAACAAAGATTGCCTGCTCGAACAACAACAGCGCTGGAGCCACAATGTATGTAACGGCATCGCCTTGCATAGAGTGCGCAAAACTGATAATACAAGCCGGAATTAAGCGAGTGGTATATGGCGAGAAATACCGTCTCACCGATGGTATCGACCTGCTTGAGAGAGCAGGAATAGAGGTCGTATACATTGATATGACAGACAAAGAAAACAAAGACAAATGAGACGCTTGACCCCATTCCTTGTGACAATAATATGTCTGTTGCTTGGCTACTATGCCGGCACCAGCAACACTGTGTCACAGATAGAGGAACACGTAGAGAAACACATAATAGCAAAGAGTGACAACAAGTTGACAGAGGTTCTCAGCCTGGTCAACGGAATGTATGTCGAGGATGTAGATATCGATTCTATTATTGAGAAAAGCATCCCTAAGGTACTGACCGAGCTCGACCCGCACAGCGTATATATACCCATCGACGAAGTCGAGGCAACAAATGCCGAACTGGAAAGCAGCTTCAGCGGCATCGGCATAAGATTTACGATACAGGAAGACACTATCAACATCAGCGATGTGATACGTGGCGGCCCGTCGGAGAGGGTCGGACTGCTTGCCGGTGACCGCATCATAAAGGTTAACGACACCCTGTTCGTGGGCAAGGACGTGTGCACCAACGACAAGGCGATGAAAAAGCTGAAAGGCCCCAAGGGAAGCTTTGTTAAATTGGGCATACAAAGATATGGCGAGCCCGACCTGCTCGATTTTGTAATCCGGCGCGACCAGGTTCCAGTGGAGAGCATCGAAGCCTATTATCTCATCGACCGCAAATGGGGATATATCCAGGTCGAGAGGTTTGCCGAGAACACATTCACTGAGTTCCTGCAGGCAATGATTGAACTTGCATACAGCAATGCACAGGGTTTCATCATCGACCTCCGAGGCAATGGCGGCGGCTATTTAGGTATAGCACTTGAAATGGCAAACCAGTTCCTTGAAAAAGATGATATAATAGTATATACAGAAGGGGACAACGCGCCCAAGAGCATAGAACGTGCCAATGGGCACGGAATGTTCATTGGTGCACCGGTGGTGATACTTGTCGACGAAACATCGGCATCGGCAAGCGAAATCATAGCCGGTACAATACAGGACAACGACCGCGGCACAGTCATCGGCCGCCGTTCGTTCGGAAAGGGGCTTGTCCAGCAGCCGGTCACACTCAGCGACGGTTCTATTATAAGGCTCACCATTGCCCGCTACCACACCCCATCGGGACGCTGCATACAGAAACCCTACAACAAAGGCGACCGCGATGAATATGATATGGATCTTATTGATAGATACAACCGCGGCGAGTTCTTCTCACAAGACAGCATACACCAGAACGAGGAACTTACATACAAGACAAAGAATGGACGCACAGTATATGGCGGAGGCGGCATTATGCCCGACATCTTTGTATCGAGCGACACCACAAACGTTACCGATTATACACAAGAGGCATTCTCGCGCGGGTTGATATCACAGTTCGCGTTGAAATTCAGCAACAACAACCGCCACAGGCTATCAATGTACCGGACATACGAATCCTTGACAGCAAAACTTGAAGAGGAGGGGTTGCTTGACACCTTTATGGGATTTGCCAAAGAGAAAGGATTGGAGCCCAAAGATGGGGAGATTGAAAAATCAAGGAAATTGCTCACCCGTTCACTCTACTCGAATATCATATATCAGTTATTAGGTATGTGTGAACACGTGAAATATATTAATCTAGAGGATTCTACAGTGCTGAAGGCTGTCGAGGTGTTGGAACGCGGCGAAGCATTCCCGGTACCGGAAATATAAATTCTGGCAAAACAGCACTTGATTTTAAAATAAAAGTCGTATCTTCGCAGACGATAAACAACCACTGCGGTAGTAGCTCAGTTGGTAGAGCATCAGCTTCCCAAGCTGAGGGTCGCGGGTTCGAGCCCCGTTTACCGCTCAACAAAAAAGTAGCCAAAAGGCTACTTTTGTTGTATATGCGTGAAAAACATTACTCCCCTTAATGTTCCTTAGTTCCCTTAATGTTCCTTAGCTCCCTTAAATTCCTAAAGAAGCTGTTTCCAGTTCCCTCTTCAGATATTCGGCCGTGTGCCCTTTGCCTTGCGCTGCAACCTCTTCGGGGGTGCCGGTTGCCATTACCATACCACCGTCGCGGCCGCCTTCGGGTCCCATATCAATTATGTAATCGGCCTGTTTAATGACATCGAGGTTGTGTTCGATGATGATTACCGTATTGCCTTTGTCGACAAGACGGTTCACAACATTCATAAGCACACGTATATCCTCGAAATGAAGACCGGTCGTAGGCTCGTCGAGCAGGTATAGTGTCTTGCCTGTATCACGTTTAGAGAGTTCAGTGGCCAGCTTCACACGCTGGCTCTCGCCACCCGAAAGGGTTGTCGAAGGTTGACCGAGCTTTATGTACCCGAGACCGACATCCTGCAGAACTTTTATCTTGTTAAGTATCGTAGGTACATTCTCAAAGAACTCGACAGCCATATTTATTGTCATATCGAGTACATCGGCTATTGATTTTCCCTTGTATCGCACCTCGAGCGTCTCGCGGTTATAGCGTTTTCCGTGACAGACCTCGCAAGGCACCATCACATCGGGCAGGAAGTTCATCTCCAATGTCTTGTAGCCATTACCTCCACATGCCTCGCAACGGCCGCCCGACACGTTGAACGAGAAGCGGCCGGGCTTGTAACCGCGGATTTTCGCCTCGGGAAGGTCGACGAAGAGGTTGCGTATATCGGAGAAGACACCAGTATAAGTTGCCGGATTGGAGCGTGGTGTGCGCCCGAGCGGTGACTGGTCAACATCGACTATCTTGTCGATATGCTCGATACCCTCTATCGTTGAATAAGGCAACGGCTCACGCAGTGCACGGTAGAAGTGCTTGGCAAGTATCCAAATACCGCAACTGCTTCAACTGACGAAAAAACGGCAGTCATCAAACAATTGGAAGGTCAATATTCTATACACGTATTATGCGAAGCATTCAATTTGCCGCGCGGAACATATTACAATCGAAAGCGTAAAGAAAACATAAAAACTTCTTATGAAAAAAGTAATGAAGGGATCAAACCGGTAATCAAAAAAATCTTTTATGACAGTAAAGAGCGTTTTGGCAGAAAACCAATACACTATAAGTTGTCCGAACTCGGCTATCGTGTTTCAGAAAAACGAGTGGGGCGATTAATGAAAGAAATGGGATTAGAGGTAAAAAAGCCACAATTTGCAGCGGAACACAAGAAGCCGATCCCGCGGTCACATTTCAAAAATCTTTTAGACAGAGAGTTTGATCAAATGAAGCCGAACATGGTGTGGGTAAGTGATATTACATACGCCAAGGTAGGTGACACATATTATTTTTTATGTGTTATATTAGACTTGTTCTCTCGC
>CALBKR010000045.1 GCA_937896105.1 uncultured Bacteroidales bacterium | reverse complement strand
GAAGCGGCGGAGATCGTGAGAAAGCAGACGAAATCTATATGGATAACGTGGGGAGCCGCTGCTGCTGGTTTTGCGCTGGTGATTCTTGCGGGTACAAGAGTTCTGCTGCCGATGCAGCCGGGACAGAACACCGATTTGCCCATACTGTCGGTATCGGAATTTCAGGGCGGCATGGGATTTGAAGGATATATGGCATACGATATTTCGGAGCTTGTGAATGCCAATCCGTGGAGCGAGAGTGTGGAGGTATCGACACTGCCTGTTTATCGGAATGTACTGACATACGATACCAATTATACTGCATCCGGAGCTGACTGGGTCAAAATGAGGGAGCTTCTGTTGGAAACGGCCGGTCGGTTGGGACTGGATGCGGAAACGCTGACGATCACCGATAATGCACCGGACGAAGCGAAGAGACAAAGGATCCTCGAGAAACATGAAGCGGTGGGAAGTCCTGTTCCGGAAGGGGCGTTTGACCCAACAATGCTGATGATAAATACGGGGGAGATCGAAATCACCGTGGATTCTTCGCTGACGGTCAAAGTCGAGGTTGAGCCTGCCGTTGGTCTTCCGGTATGATTTTACGACGTTTGCATCGTATGAGGACTGTTCTGCTGTGGCGGACTATCTGAAAGCGGAGTACCGGGATTTTATCGGTATGGAAAATCCGCAGGAGAATATCCACGGCGGCGACTATACCTATTTTGGCGCACAGGGATATGGAATCGAATTTTTTGATGCTTCCGGAACAATGGTCGAGCAGATCATCAATTACAATTTTTATCCCGTGGCTTTTTACGGTGATTCTGACGGCAAGCTGTTTCTTGCGCGGATTTTTCAGCCCGATCTGTCCGATAAAGTCGGGGATTATCCGATCCTTTCATCGGAGCAGGCAAGGGAACTGCTGCTGGACGGAAACGGGCTCACAACGGTTCCATACGAATTTCCCGGGGAGGAGTATATCCGCAAAGCAGAACTTGTTTATCGGACGGGAATGTATGAGGAATATTATATGCCGTACTATCGTTTTTATGTCGAGATTCCGGAAGCCGGAATGCCGGAAGAAGGACGGGAACTCGGATTGAAGACCTACGGAGCGTACTATGTCCCCGCGGTGGAGAGTTCCTATATTTCCAATATGCCGGTGTGGGATGGAAGATTCAATTGATTTTGTGAGAATATGTGAAAAAACCTCCGCTGAATTTTATTCTCTTGTGCTGCTTGGTATGTAATCTTCAAAAATAAAGGTTTTAAAATAATTATTTTTTCAAAAATATAGATACTATCTCTATAAGTTTTATATTTAGTTCTCAACTATAAAAATTTAAGAAAGAGGTGTTTTGAAATGAAAAACAAAAAATGGGAAGAAGGTTTTAATTTACCAACAGTGGATGATTTATTTGAGATGTATGCTCATCCGCAGTCACACGGCAACCGTATGGCATTGCGTGACCTTACATTATGGAATCCTGAGAATGGCAATGCTATTAAGGTGGAGACCGAGGGACAGGTTTCGTTCTCATTGTCACACTATGACCAAGTTCAGTATCTTGTGCCGGAACTGCATCCTTGGGATTTGAAGAGGGATGATGTGGTATATGCGACCTTTGACTATATGCAGCGTGGTCTCGGTAACGGAAGCTGCGGCCCAGGTACTGAGTACAAGTACTACTGCCCCTACTCGCCTGTATCGCACAAGATGCGTATAAGTACAATCAATGGTGCCGAGACCGGCATTGGCGAGGTCGGTGTCAAGGAGTGTGCGGTGAACTACGATGCAGCATCGCAGCGGTTGACCTGCAGCAACCTTCCCGATGGCGCAAGCGTTACTGTCCTCAACTTCGGCGGTGTCGAGGTGGGCAAGGCTGTTGTGGCAGGTAGCGAGGCGGCCGTTTCGCTTTCAGGGCTTCCCAAGGCTGCATATATCGTTGTTATAAAGGATGGCAACGATGTGCGCTCGCACAGGTTCATCAAGTGGTAGTCCTGATGGTGAAAAAATTAAATCCAGGTGCTCGGCACCTGGATTTAATTTTTTTTATATGTCTGTTGTTATAGGTGTTTGTCTATTCCGTTGTCACACCATTTCAGTTTTCCTTCCTTAACCTTTATCAACTCCTCAAGGTGGCGCCCTTCATTGCTTTTTGAAACTTCAGGATGGTAGAGGTGATACACACATCCTCCTCCCTTAAGTGCCTTCTTTTCAACGCCGGCAAAGTGCATTCGGTAGGCGAATTCGCTATCCTCGTGTCCCCATTGCATCAGGTCTTCGTTATATCCGTTAACCTTTATTACATCTTCCTTCCAGAATGCCATATTACAGCCCCTGAGATGCGCGATGTCGCGTGCATAGCGTTTTGCCATATATCTGCGTAACAGGCGTGAGCGGAAACTGTTTGCCATAAATCCAAGCGGCATCTCCCAAAAATGTGGTGGGAACACTCCTGTGGCAAAGATTTTTTTTGTTATCTCAGGCTCCAGTTTTACACGGCTGCCACACACGAAATGGTTCTTTTCGGCAAGCTCAATGTGATCCTTTACAAAATTGCGTGCAAGGAGCACATCTCCGTCGACTTGTAGGATATAGTCGCCTTTTACCTTTGCTATGGCTTTATTAAGTATGACTGTCCTACGGAATCCTTCATCGGGGTGCCACACGTGTATAATAGGAATGCTGCTCTCTTTCTGGAGGCGTGTGATAAGTTCCTTTGTCTTTTCGTTTGAACCATCGTCAGCAATGACAATCTCATATGGCAATATAGTTTGTCGCCACATACTCTTTATGGATAGCTCAAGAGCCTCCGGCCAATTGTATGTCGAAACAAGTATGCTGGCCTTTATTTCGCTTCTTTTCATTCCTGTTTTTTTGTGTTTGTTTACAATGTGTGATTCTACTTTGATTGCAAAAATAGTAAAAGAAATTTGTTACCAAGGAAATTTAACGGTAATTTATCTCTTGCTTACCTTCCGTAATGGATTTACAGTGTCGTCGCTGTTTACTGTCTTAGCCATTGGTATTCCTGCCAGCCTCTTGACAAGCGAATCACATACAATGTTGAATGGCTCTTTGTTCTTTTCGCTGATAGGCATCTTCGGCTGTGACTTTATTGTAAGAGGGTTGATAGGCGTGCCATTCTCGAATACGCGGAAATCGAGATGAGGTCCTGTCGACAATCCTGTAGAGCCCACATATCCTATGACCTGTTTCTGCTTTACGTGATCACCCTCCTTAAGCCCCTTGGCAAAGCCCGATAGGTGCATATAGCTGGTTGTGTAGGTGCTGTTGTGGCGTATCTTTATGTAGTATCCGGCACCGTTCTTCTGGTAGGCCTTCTTTATTACCTTGCCGCTGCCGATGGCATATACCGGTGTGCCCTTCGGTGCAGCATAGTCGACACCGTGGTGTGGTCGGTAGCGCTTGAGTACCGGGTGGTAACGGTTGTTCGAGAATTTTGACGATATGCGGTAGAAATCGAGTGGCGCTTTGAGGAACGCTCCTTCGAGGCTGTTGCCGTCGGTGTTGTAGAAGAGCTCTTCGCCTTCCTGCTCGAATGGTATTGCATATACAAGATTCTTAGATGCGCAGAATGATGCCGCCTGTATGCGGTAGTTATTCAGCGGTGTATCTTCGACATACTCCTGGGCATATATCGCACGGAAGGTGTCGCCTTTTTGTATGCCGAAAAAGTCGATAGACCAACCGAAAATGTGTGACATCTCAACAGCTATCAGCGGTGATGTGCCGCTCTGCAACATTGCCTCCCATAGTGATGTTTCCACTACGCCAGCAACCTCGCTCTCGCGCCAGTGTGTCGGCTTTTCGTTACGTTTAGCAGCGAAATTATCGGCAATGTCAAAGGTTACATATGTCCTGGGGCTGACCTCATATACAAGGTAACGTGGCGTGGCGATGCTGTCCTTGGCAGTGAGCAGGGCGCATACCTGTCCAGGGCGTATCTTGCGCTCATTGAAGACCGAATCGGGGCACTGTGTCAGTGCATATATCTGGTTAGAACTGAACCCGAATTCATATAGCAGTTCGGCAAGCGTCTGTCTTGGCTGCACGGTGTCATATCTGACATTGAACTCCTCAATAGGTAGCCCGTATTTCATTACTGGCTCTTTGGCCGTTTCAACGGCTGTGCCTGTTTCACCGCTATCGGGTTGCCTCTCCTTTGAGCCGGATGAACATCCTGTAAACAGTAGAATAAAGACAAACAGCGCTGTTGACATTATTTTGTTTGTAATCTTTGTCATTTGTGGTCTATTATTTTGAACAGAGGATGCCTTCCGGCATCCTCTGCGTCATATTCATTATATAGCTTTACTTAACGACAGCCTTCTTGCCATTTATGATGTATATGCCATCGGGCAACTGTTCCAATCGGTTGGTATCGCTTGTCTCGAGTACCTTAATGCCGGCAGTGTTGTATATAACCCAACCGTTGCTGCCACCGGCGATGATATCCTCGATAGAGGTGTCGTTCTTTACAGTGTATCTTAGCGTGACACCATTGATGTCCCTGCCGTTGGCATCGCGGAAGTAACCTGTCGGCACCTCAAGGATATATGTGCCATTTGTTGTGATAGGCTCTATAACTTTCAGCGCTGCCTCCATCTGGTCAACGTGTCCTGTACCTTCTTCATTCTTTGTTGTGTATTCAACAGCAAAGAGCTCGTCACTGCCTTCGGCGTGGAGTCTTGGAGCCAGTGTCTCATCTTCGTTTAAAGTGGGGTAATATGAGAACTTGAACAGGATGTATGAGAGCGTCTCAACAGTTGTGCCATCGGCTGGTGATATCTCTTCTATAACAGCTGCAGGTGCATCGCCTGCAAGATTGTACTTGGCAATTGTGCGTACACCATATCTTGCAGGTACTGGGATCGACATATACATTACATCGGGGTTGAGGATTATGTCACCGGCTGTGATGTTGATGTTTAGTTCTCTGTTGTTGTATGTCGTGAGTGGCTCGGCTGCAGTGAATGTAAGTGTCTTGCTGTCGGTCTGCTTGACTGTGAATGTAGTCTTGAAACCCTCTGCAGCAATCTGCAAGTCATCGGTTGCAACGATTCCCTCTTCACAAGTAACGGTGATGCTCTCGAACTTGTCGAATGTGCTGCCACCGGCTGGGGTGATTGCGTATGTGGGGTATTCGCGCTGCATATACAGCTTGGGAAGCACGTGATTCTCTGTCACCTTGTCGGCTGGGTAACATCCGTAGGTCTCGTGCTCGGTAGAGTAGTGTATTGTGTATCCGTCGCACGCAATGGCCGCATTGCCGTCGTTGAAGGCTATGCTCCATATTGCGCCCTCGGCAGGTCTCTCAACCGCATAATTGAAACTTGCGTTTGTACCGCTGTGGTATACATAGCGCCCAAGCTCATCCTGTATTGTGTAACCGCCGTCAACAGCTGTGAATGTGAAGCCTGCACACTCTACGGTCTCGACATACTTGCCGTTCACATCGGTTGCCGTCTTTGTAGGCAGGTAACCGTATGCCTTATCTCTATAGAAATATGTCGCTGCGCTGTCGGCTGCAACTATTGCGTATCTGTTACCCGATGTTATCTCATTTGCCGGAATATATGGCATTGTACGTGATACGATATATGTCTGCTCTGCTGTCGCGCTTTTGAATACGGCATCACCGTCAACCTTTACGGCAATAACCTTGATGGTTGTTGTAGCGGTGAGGTCAAAGTACATAACCCAGTATTTGCTGCACTTAGTGCTGCCGGTGCCGTTTACATAGTCCTCATAGCTCGGGTCTGTACCGTCGAGTGTGTAGTAGAGTACAGCACTCTGGTCTGTGGTCTCTGCTGTAACCCGTACCTTGTCTGCATATACGGCTGTGGGTGTCTTGAACTCCGGGACAGGTACTATAACGGTGCTGGCATCGGGTGTGTATTCGATAGTAATTGACTTTACATAGTAGGCACGCTGTGTTGCTGTCCAGTTTATCTTGATATCACCTGTTGTACCCTCACAGTTGAATGTGTATGCAGCATTGCTGGTCTTTAGTGTAAACTCCTCCGATGTCTGGTCTCCTACCGTTATTGTCATTTTTGCATCACTGCTGGCTGCAATGCTGCTGTTCACTGTTACGCTCTTTATCTTGCATCCTGCAAGTGCCGATGTACTCAACTGGTATGTAGGGTTTACTGTCTCCTTGCTGCCTATTTGGATGCCTTTTTGTGCGCTCCATCCAATATAGGTCGATGATGTGGCGCTCCATTCGATGTCACTCAGCACAACAGTGCCGCCTTCAGTTGTCAGTTCGCCACTCTTGAAGGTGTGTGTGTATGTCTCGGCATTTGCTGTAGCCAGGACTGTAAGAAAAGAGAAAAGAGAAAGTAAAAATTTCTTCATATCGATATGTTTTTGGTTTTGCAAAGATATTTCAATGTGCAAAGTTAGTAAAATGTTGGCAGATATATTGTTGGTCTATGTTAAAAAAAGAGCACCGATCGGTGCTCTTTTTTTAACATAGGCTATTTTTTGGTATCCTTTATCTGTTCAATCTTTTCAATAAAAAGCTCAACATCCATTTCGGTTCCTGCGAAGGCTCCGGCGAGTTCTCCATCGGGTTCCAGTATTATGTATGTCGGGAATATATGCACATTGTTTTTCTCTATGATAGCAGGTCCTTCACCATCTTCATCATTGATGCTTAGGCAGATGAACTCCTTGTTGAAATAGTCGGCACATTTGTTGTGCTTGAATACCTTATCCTCCATCATCTTACAGGGAACGCAGCCCTCGGTGTGGCACTCGATAAGAATGTGCTTGTTCTCGGCCTGAGCCTTTGCTATAGCTTCATCGAGTGTCAGGTCAAGGAAAGATGTTCCGGGACCGCTGTAGAACTCCGCTACACGTGCGTACTCTATCATCTCGGACATCTCCCTGCTAGGAGCCGGTGCGTGAGCCGATACAATATTTCCATCCTTGCCGATAATGATATACCTTGGTACACTGGATACTTGGTAGTCGGTCTCGAACTGCGACTGCTCCTCGCAGTCGGGGTATAGGTTGAGCATATTTTGCATATTATGCTTCTCAATGGCTCTAATCCATAAATCCCTGTCCTCCTTGCGGTCTATGGATAATGTGATGAAGCAAACATCCTCCTGTTCCCTGTGCTTGTAACGCATTCCCATAAATTTACGCATATTCTCGAGACAACTATGGCACCAGGTAGCCCACACATTGATTACAATCACTTTGCCCTTCATCTCTGCAAATGTATGCTCGTTTCCTTCGATATCCTTGAGAATCGGGAGTGGAGCAGGTTCTCCCGGCATTATGCGTGAGAATGTTTCGTAGAGTTCCAGAACTTCGTGTTTGAGTTCGCTGTCTGCCACGTTCTGTTCAATGAGCGGCTGTATGCTTTTAAGCCCGCTTGTGCATCCATAGCTGCTTATCGGGAATTTCAGTCTTTCGAGATACTCCTCGTGTATAGCCTTGCTCTTGCTCGAGAATATCTCACGCAACTTGTTGTAGTCGTTGTTGTTGAGAGCTCTTATCGGGTAAAACACTGTTGCTGTGATGCCGTCGCGTGCCTCGTTGAAACTCTCGCCTTGTTTCATCGCATTGAGCGTGAAATAGTGGTCGACAAAACTTCCGCCCTTGCCTTTGTGCCCGGTAGCAAACTCCGATACTATACCATTGTCAAGTGATAAAGCAAAGTCGTGTTTGGGGAGTTCGTATATGTCACTGTTCTTGCCTCGGCATCTGAACATATATTCACCGCTTTGCCAAACATAGTGGCATTGGTTCAGAACCTGCAGCTCCTTCTCTTCCTCACTTGTCGCCACTCTGATAGAATCATATAATGTGATTATCTCCAGTGCGTTTCCGAACTGTTTTTGCCAAACACTGTCTAACTGCGCAAACTGAATGGCGATTCTATCATCCCGGTTGTCTTTTACGACGCTGTTATCCTGTTTCTTGCTACAGGACAATGCAATGGCTGCGACAATTGCAGTCGTGAAAATTTTGAAATATTGCTTTGTCATCACTCTTTTCTTCAGTCTTTTAAACCATAGGCAACACCCTGCAGGTCTATACCATATTTCTCTTTCATATGCCTTACCGCTATTTCATACTTTTCGGTAATGATTGGGTATTGACTCTTTGGGTAACGCAACTCGAACTCTTCGGGTGTGAGCCACATCGCGTTCTTTATGTAAGCATTGAAGAGGTTGTTGTCTTTGTTGTCCCTTGCCCAGTTGCTGAAACTCTTGATATACTCCTTGTAGTTCCATACATCATTTGTACGGCCGGTAGTTGCGAAGTGGTCATAGATGTCGTCAACCAGCCCCAGCTTGTATTTGTAGTTGTCGCTGTTTTTGTCGCTGTGGTCTATCTTTTTGTTCGAGTCACTGAAATCATATCCGCTCCAGAACTCCTCGGGTGATGTTATCTCACCTTTGTCCATTGCGTTGTATATGGCTTGGATAATGAATATGCAACGCTGCTTCTTGAGTGTCTCTTCTGTATTGCCGCTGGTCCCGTTGATAATCTCCTCCTTGAAACTGATTGCCCAGTTGTCGAAGTTTCCGAGTTTAATGAACTTGGAGGGGTCGGTCTCTGTTCCGCCACCGCTTTGTATACTGTCACCGAAGTCACGCGGCTCGGTGCGCATATTGTGTATCATATATATCTTCACTGGGAACGATGTCTTTGCAAATTCGGGGCTTATATTGGGGAATATATAGCTGTTGAAATAGTCGACATAGAAGGGCAGATGCTCCTCGGGCAGGTTCCACGCACCAAGTTCTCTCTCCTCCTCGTACCCCGCAACGTAAAGGTCACCGGTTCCGGCCGATACCCAATCGCGGTTCAGGTCTTCCTCTGTAATGTCCTTGTATAGAAGGTATACACCGAATTTCTGCTTTATGTTGTATATTACAGTATCGTACTCGCTGTCACCTTGTGGAAAACCTCCGCGGATAGGTGAGTAGTTACCCGATGGGATTATGTTCTCTTCGTCCTGGCAAGCGCTGAAAGATACTATGCCTGCCAGTAAAATCAGGGCTGAAATGATATGATGTCTCATAATATTATATTGACTGTATGAGTTTTACTGTGGTTGGCGCTTGTCGGGCAGTTCGTTCTGCACAAGGCTGCTGTTGCTTTGCAATGCCTCGTCGGGGATGGGCACCGTGTAGAGCAGGTCGCCCTCCTGCAATGTGTATGTGCTGCTCGATGTCTCGTCATTGTGCCAGGTGTGTGTAATTGCCGGCATTCCCCAACGGCGAAGGTCGAACCAACGATGTCCTTCAAAGCATAGCTCGCGACGACGCTCTTCGCGCACGAACTGTACCAGCTCGGCGTTGCTGCTGAACTCGACCTCTTCGAAATCCTCGGGGTCAAAACGCTTCTCGAGCAGTGCGTTGAGAGCTGCTGTAGCTTCGTCATCGCCGCTGCCACCCAACATTGCCATTGCCTCGGCATAGTTCAGGTAGGCCTCGGAGAGACGCAGGCAGCGCCCGAAAACTCCGACAGCGTTCTGTGGCAGATAATATGTCGTTCCTATATTGATTTTTCCGAAAGCCATAGGCATCTCGCCGCCTGCGCCATCGGGTGCCTGTACTATGTAGTGGTACAGACGCAGGTCATAGTCGAGGTAGCTGTCGAGTAGACTCTTTGATGCCTGGAAATAGGCGTGCATTTTGTTGCCCGATATTGAGCTGCTTGTGTTTGCATAGTCGTATGTCCATTTGAACATATCGGTGACACTGCCGTATGGCCAGATTGTCTCGCTGCACTTGTATGTCGGCATATTGATATATGCCCTCACATACTCGCCATCCTCGTTCAATGTCTCATAGGGAGCATCGTTAAGGTCGACGAGGCTGAACCTTTTGTTGTCCATTACCATCTTGGCATATCGGGCAGCCTCCTCCCATCTTTCCATATAAAGATAGGTACGTGAGAGCATAAGCTGCACCATTGGCAGGCTGGTACGGTAGTTGTCGCTCCATTGCTCGCTAACCGGCAATTCAAGATATGTGGCCTCGGCGGTATGCAGGTCGCTGAGTATCTGTGCGTATACCTCGGCAACACTCTTCCTTTTAAGGTAGTCTTCACTCGGCTCAATGCCGCTTTGCAGTTTCAGCGGCACGCCGAGTGCTGTTGAATCGCTGTTATAGGGCTTGCCGAAGATGTTTACGAGATTGAAATAGTAGAAACCGCGTAGGGCGTATGCCTGTGCCTTTACCTTGTTGATGTTATCTCGCGTGTCGCTCACATTTGGAAGGTAATCGATTACCGCATTTGCACCAAGTATAACCTCATAGTACGATTCATATATATTTATATGTCCCGAAGATGCCTGTTCCATCATTTTGAACATATCGGGTTGCCAAGAGAAGACTGCAAGGTATTTGTTGGCTTCGAACCCTTCGGTAGGCACCTGATAGGGTGCGGCTTCGATATCATCTTCGAGAAGGTTCAGGAATATATTGAACCCGTCCATATCATTGCGCTGGTATGCCTCACCGAGCAGAAGCTCGTTGAGTGACACTGCATCTTCGGGCACGAACTCGCTCTTTGAGTTAGGCTCAAGGAAATCGCTGCACGATGTGATTGAAATAACGGCAGCTGTTGCAAATATATTCAATAACTTTTTCATAGTTCCAATAAATTAAAATCCGATACCGAGCCCGATAGAGTAAACTCTTGGCTGTATGCTATAATTAAAGGGTAAAAATGGCTTTTTAGCCCGTTTTTTGCGTTAAAAAGGTGGTGTTAATTTTCAATTTAACACCTAATCAAAAAACACCATCATGGAAACAACATTCAAGATTCATGGTCTCTGCGCAGCCACGCACACCCCGATGAACGCTGATGGCTCCTGCAACCCCAATGCAGTGGATGCT
>CALBKR010000044.1 GCA_937896105.1 uncultured Bacteroidales bacterium | reverse complement strand
AATGAGGTTCTGACTGATGTGTGTTTCGCTTCGCTCCAATATGAGAACGAGACTTATGTTATTTTAGAAGAGCTGGACACTGTTGCGGAACTTCGACCGGAGACACCCTTTGTGGCTGAAGTTGTGTTTTATGGCGATATGAGCTCTTATGGATTGCTTTTCAAAGACAACAGTGGCGCTGCAAGGAATTATGCAATATACATCAGTGCCAGAAACGGCGCTTTGATACTGGAGGAATACTAACTCGATCCCTATAACAAAATACCATACCAAGCGCAGCTTCCGTTTTGGGAGCTGCGCTTTTCCTATCAACAAAAATCTAAAAAAATATGATATAATTTTCAAAAAAGTGCAACCACCACACCCCAAATGTCGCTTATCAGGGTGAAGGCCTTCCATTACGAGGGAAAGGAGATGAAAGCCTTGGATGACAATAGAATTGTTGATTTATATTTGAGCCGGGACGAAGCGGCGATCTCGCAGACTTCCGAGAAGTACGGCAGCCGCCTGGCCCCCATCGAGGTGCCCATCGTCGAAGGCGGCAAGTTCACCATAGAGACAGTGAACAACAGCGACACCAACATCTACATAAAGAGCATCTCGCTCAACGGAAAGCCGCACAAGCTACCATACATCAAGCACAGCGACATTGCCAAAGGCGGCACGCTCACAATAGAGATGAGCGACACACCGACGAAGTGGTGGTAATTACAGACATTAAAAAAGTAGTATTTTGAAATGGCCCTCAAAAGTTAGACAAAAAACTTTTGGGGGCCATTTCATTTTTCTTCCCATTATTTGTTCTCATTTTCAAATATATTCTGCCCTAAAGTGCGTTCGTGCAACCGTTTTTCAACCAAACCCCACATCTGCGTGTTTATACCTTGCTAATGGTTTAAACATTTATGAAGAGGTTCTATTTTTTACTTTTCCTATCCATCGCCGCAGTGTTGCGGACTACCGCACAGCAGGGCGGCGAGTATCTTGAGAATTCTTTGCCGCAGGAATGGAGCGACGGCGAATATTTCGACCAGACGCTGCCGCCCGACGACGAGTGGTGGCTCAACTTCAACGACCCCGTGCTCGACTCGCTCATCGTCACCGCCTGCAACAGCAACTACTCGGTACTTGCAGCAATGCAGAACATCAAGAAGGCACGTGCGGCGTGGCGTGTAGCGCAAAGCAACCTGATGCCATCGTTCGACCTTGCCCTCGGGTGGCAACGCGCAAAGACAAGCGGCAACATCGCATCCACGATGTACAACGAAGCGTGGGAGGGACAGTTCAGCACAGCCGTGTCTATGCAGTGGCAAGCCGATGTGTTCGGCACCATATATATGCGCTCCAAGGCGCAGAAAAAGCTCTTTATGGCAACCGAAGAGGAGTACAATGCCGTTATGGTTTCTCTTGTTGCCAATGTCGCAACCACCTATTTCTCGCTAAGGCAGTCGCTTGCTCAGATGCTCGTGCTGCGTTGGAACGTGAAGTCGCAGCGTGAGATAATGGAGATAACACAGTCACGATACGACAGTGGCCTCGCATCGAAACTCGATGTGTCACAGGCACGCAGCGTCTACCAAAGCACCCTTGCGCAGATACCGGCTATGCAGGCCGCCATAGACAGCTACCGCTATGCAATGGCTGTGTTGCTCGGCACCTTCCCCGAGAACCTCGACGGATGGCTGCAGGAGGGATATGCCCTGCCCGACTATGTAGCTCCCATAGGAGTAGGCGTTCCTGCCGTGCTGCTTCGCCGCCGTCCCGACATACGCGCTGCCGAGCGCCAGGTCGAAGCCAATGCAGCGCTGCTTGGAGCCACCAAGCGCGACTGGTTCCCACAGCTGCTGCTCACAGGCTCCATCGGCTTTGCATCGGGTGAGATGAAGAGCCTTTTCCGCTCCGGGAGCCTCACCTGGGAGATAGCCCCGACAATAAAATGGAATATCTTCGGCAGTGGCGACAGGGTCAATGCCACACGCGAGGCACGCGCTGCACTCGACAGCAGCATACAGAGCTTCAACGAGAAGATGCTGACAGCCTTGCAAGAGGTCGAGAGTGCAATGTCGCAGTACGAAAGTTCGATAAAGCAGATTGTAGCACTGCGCGAGGCCGTAAACCAGAACGAAGAGACACTGACCCTCTCTCTTGAGCTCTACAAGCAAGGACTTGCCCCGTTCCAGAATGTGCTCGACGCCCAACGCAGCCTGCTCACCTACCAGAACTACCTTGTACAGGCTCACGGCGGCTCGCTCATATACCTTGTACAGCTATACGAAGCCCTTGGCGGCGGATGGTAAGAACTAATGCCCAAACAACATCAGATATGAAAAAGATTATATTGGCAGTGGCGCTGCTCGCCATAACTGCGTGCCACAAGAAGACCGAGCCTGCCACGAGCGGCAGGGCGCTGCCCGTGGAGGTAGCCAGTCCCATAGTAAAGGATATCACCCTTACCCGTGAATACCCCGGTTACCTTGCTGCCGAAGCGACAATACCCATTGTGGGGCGTGTCAACGGCAGCATAACCAAGCGCGGATTTACCGAGGGGCAGCGTGTAAAGAAGGGCGACCTGCTCTTTGTGATAGAGCCAACACTCTACGAGAATGCCGTTGCACAGGCACAGGCAAGCCTGCAGACAGCGCTCGCCGAGCAGGAGTATGCCCGCAGCAACTACGAACGTATGAAGGTTGCCATAGGAAGCAACGCTGTAAGCCAGATTGAGCTGTTGCAGGCCAAGAGCCGTGTCGAGAGCAGCGAGGCCGCCGTAGCCAACGCAAAGGCGGCGCTCAAGACCGCGCAGACCAAGCTTGGCTACTGTTACATAAAAGCCCCTGCCGACGGCAGTGTAGGGCTTGAAAAACAGCCGGTGGGCTCGTATGTCGCAGGCGAAATGAGCCCCGTTGAGCTATGCAGGCTCTACAAGGACAGACTTATGTACGCCTTCTTTGACATCCCCGACATCCAATGGTTCAGAAAAGCGCTTGGCAATGCCACCGGTATAGACCAGAGCCGCATCACCTTTACCCTTGGCGAGGGCAATATCATAAAGCGCAATGCCACCATCGACTATCTTGCCCCCAATGTCAACACCGGCACAGGAACGTTGCAGATACGTGCCGAACTGCCTAACGACGACGGGGTGCTGAAAGCAGGCAGCTACATAAGCATAATAATGCCATACGACGAGGTAAAGGGTGCGATGCTTGTAAAGGACGCCTCGATAGGAACCGACCAGACAGGAAAATACATCTACGTAGTCAACGGGCAGGACGAGGTGGAATACCGCCGCATTGAGACCGGCGCCATCATCGACGACACACTGCGCCTTGTCACCGCCGGGCTGAAGCCGGGTGAAAGATATGTCACCAAGGCACTGCTCAAGGTGCGCAACGGAATGCCTGTAACACCAATAATGGAGTAATAACCCAAAAGCTACACCTATGAAGTTCTCCAAATTTTTCATCGAACGCCCCATCTTTGCGACGGTACTCTCGCTATTGTTGCTGGTAGCCGGAGGCGTGTCGCTCTATGTGCTGCCCATCGACCAATACCCGTCGATAACCCCACCCACAGTACAGGTGACAGCCGTCTACCCCGGTGCCAACGCCGAGACCATAGCCCAGACCGTGGGTATACCCATCGAGCAGCAGGTCAACGGTGTCGACGGAATGCTGTATATGAGCTCCACATCATCCTCATCGGGAACCTACCGCCTGACGGTAACATTTGAGGTAGGTACCGATATCGATATGGCTACCGTGCTGGTACAGAACAGGGTAAACATCGCACTCAATTCACTGCCGAGCGAGGTTACCCAGCAAGGTGTCACCGTGCAGAAGCAGTCAACGAATATCGTACTCTTCATCACCCTCACGGGCGACGAGAACTACGACCAGCTCTACCTCTCGAACTATGCACAGTTGCAGCTTGTCGACCAGCTCACACGCACCCCGGGAGTGGGAGGCGTAGAGATTATGGGTGCCGGCAAATACTCGATGCGTGTATGGCTCGACCCCGAGGCTATGCGCATACGTGGCGTCACTCCCCAAGAGGTCTATCAGGCCGTGGCGGCCCAGAACATGCAGGTGTCTGCCGGGTATGTGGGCCAACCCGTCGGTGCGGGCGACGACAATGCCTTCCAGTATGCCCTCGCGGTGAAGGGACGTTTGGAGACTCCCGAGGAGTTCGGGCGCATCATCATCCGGGTGGAGCAGGGCGAGCGGCTGTTGCGCC
>CALBKR010000043.1 GCA_937896105.1 uncultured Bacteroidales bacterium | reverse complement strand
TTGCCAGCACCGGACTGCCCGTCAGCCGCTACGACAAAGGATTGACACGTACATTGCCGCTGATAGCATACATATATCACACAAAAAAAGGAAACCGATGATGAAGAACGACACCACAAACCACTATGCGATACGTTTCCGCAACGGTGACGGCCTGCACAAGAGGGGCGACATACAGTTTTTCGGGAACGGTGTTACATACATCGGACAGACACCCGAGTGCGGGCTCAAGCTCCCCCCGCACCAGCAGTTTGCCGACTGTTGCTATGCTGTTATAAAAACCGATGCCGCAAGCGGAGAGAGATATATCATCAGGCAGGAGCAGAAGGCCGACATCTGCATAAATGGTACACCGTTGGGCATTGCTGCAGTGCTCAACGACAACGACCGAATAACATTCGACAACACGGCTGTAATCTACACGATAGAGAAGGGCGAGCAGCCGCAAGTGACATACATAAAGCACAAGAACCCCAAGGCCTTGTGGTCCGCGATTGCATTGATTGTCGCAGCATTGGCAGCGATAATCCTCCGACCCAAGGAGATGGAAAAGAGCGTATTCGAGACATACGCTCACGAAATAGAGAGCATCTACAAGATTGAGGCCGACACACTAATTGTTACCAAATCCGGAATGGACACGCTCGCCATAATCCCGTTACCGAGAGCCGAGGTTGGCAGCGGCTTCGTAACCCAATGCGGCTACTTTGTAACTGCAAGGCATTGCATCGAATTCTGGCTTGGTTATGAGAATGAGCTCAAGCCCGATTTCAACAGCATAGAATCGCCCTTCGTTAAATGGGCAATAGAAGCCGAGGCCGACCCGACATTGCATCTTACCGCAACACTGAAGATAATTGACAGCCACGACAATGTGTATCGTTACACATCGGACGATTTCGTAATGGACAAGAGCCGAGACAACATATATGAGTGCGGAGATTTCAAGAACGAATATCTGTGGCGAAGCATCATCAGCCGTTACGAAGATATGGACGCCGAGTTTGGCGATGCGGCCATAATGGAATGGAAACACGGCAAAGGAAATATACGGCTTGCCGAGCCCGACCTGATTCTGAATGTGCAACGAGACATCACATTGCAGAGTTTCGGCTACCCGCAGCAGCATAGCAAGCAAAGAGCAACACTTACTGCCGACAACGGCTGTATGTACTTTGCACCCACAAGCGCAGATGATATACTGTACTGCAAGTCAGCCTTTGACAAAGGGTTCTCGGGTGCACCTGTATTCATTGCCGACAAGGAGAGGAAAAGTGTAATAGGAATTGTATCACGCCTCGAGAGCAATTACACGGTAATTGTTCCTGTTTCACAAATACACAACCTTATAAACAGCACACAACAGGATGGAGAACAGCAATAACATACCCGTATCGGCTATTAAAGGGTTCTGCACCCTACCCGTATGCTGGCAATTCCTGCACGACATCGCCGCCGAACTTGTGACCATTCACGGCAAAGGAATGACACACGGCAACATAAGCGTTACTGCAACGGCACTCAGCGACAACCGTTTCACATTGTGCAATGGCGGTACCGGAACTACTGCCGAAGGTGATATATGGCAGTTGGCGGCATCGGCAATGGAGCTTATGCTTGGCTCACCGATAATGAACGGCAAGGGAGAAAGAGGGATGACAGCCGACACCCCTATCCCT
>CALBKR010000042.1 GCA_937896105.1 uncultured Bacteroidales bacterium | reverse complement strand
ACGACCTGGTTACAGGCCCGGACATCATCTTCTTCTGGGTAGCACGTATGATTATGTCGGGTTACGAATACCAGGGCGATATGCCTTTCAGAAATGTATATTTCACAGGTATCGTACGCGACAAGCTCGGGCGCAAGATGAGCAAGTCGCTCGGCAACAGCCCCGACCCTCTCGACCTCATCGCACGCTATGGAGCCGATGGTGTCCGTATGGGTATAATGTTGTCGGCACCTGCCGGAAACGACATACTCTTCGACGAGAGCCTGTGCGAGCAGGGACGTAACTTCTGCAACAAGATTTGGAATGCATTCCGCCTTGTAAAGGGTTGGAATGTAAGCAGTGACATCGAGCAGCCCGAGAGCAGCAGGCTTGCAGTCAAATATTTCGGTGATACACTCGCAAAAGCAGCCGAGCAGATGAATGACCTGTTCGGCAAATACCGTCTCAACGAGGCACTGATGACTGTGTACTCGCTCTTCTGGGACGAATTCTCGGCTTGGTATCTCGAGATGATAAAGCCTGCATACGGTTCACCCATCGATGCTGCCACATACGAGGCAACACTCGGCTATTTCGACAGCCTTATGCGTCTGCTCCATCCATTTATGCCGTTCATCACCGAGGAGTTGTGGCAGAATATCATTGAGCGCAAGGAGGGTGAGAGCCTTATGGTACAGAGCATAAACAGCCTTGCAGCACCATACGACGAGACATTCCTCGGCAAGATTGCAACACTGAAGGATATCATCGGTAACGTACGCGCTACACGCCAGCAGAAGAACCTCTCGCCACGCGAGCCGCTTGCACTGCAGATTGTGGGCGAGTCACCCGTTGCAGGCCTTGAGAGCGTACTCACCAAGATGGGTAACCTGACATCGATTGAGAATGTAGCGACACCCGACGACACCGCCGTTTCGTTCCGCGTAGGCACTACCGAGTTCGCTATCCCTATGGGCTCACTCATTGACAAGGATGCCGAGATTGCAAAGATGCAGGAGGAGCTTGCTTACCACGAAAAATTCCTCAAGAGCGTGGAGGCAAAGCTCGGTAATCCAAACTTTGTAAATAAGGCACCCGAAAAGATTATTGCCATCGAGCGCAAGAAACAGTCGGATGCAATGGAGAAGATTGCAATGCTCAAGGAGAGCATACAGAAACTCTCTAAATAGTATATTTAAATATGAAGGTTTCGTTCAAAGACAAGAAGATTATAATAATAGCCTCGCTTTGCGTTCTGGCTTTAGGGCTTGCTATAGGCCTTTTCGTCTTCAGGAGCAACCTGCAGAAGAGTGAGAAACAGAACGAGGAGATGCTTGAGCTGATAGCACTCGAGCAGGAAGAGATGCTCAACGACCTGCAGGAGGTGCAGATGCTCTATGACGAGGAGAAGAAGAAGGTTATAAGCAACGACTCGTTGCTTGTAAAACTCGAGAAGGAGCAATTGCGCACACAGCAGTTGCTCGAGGAGTTGCAGAACACCAAGGCTACCAACGCTGCGGAGATAAAGCGTCTGAAGAAGGAACTCAAGGCACTGCGTGAGGTTCTTGCCGATTATATGGTACAGATAGACTCGCTCTACCGCGAGAATGCCGAGCTTAAGAGCGAGAATTCCAAGCTGCTGGCAAGCAAGAAGAAGGTAGAGCGCGAGAGGTCGAAACTCGAAAAGGAGAAAAAAGCGCTTGCCGAAACAGTAGACCTTGCAGCACAGCTCGACGCTACAAACATAAGTATGAAGCTGCTCAGGAGCAATGGCAAGGAGACCGACAGGATAAAGAAAGCAAAGCAGATATGTGTCAGCTGTACCATCTCGAGGAACATTACAGCAAGTACCGGCGACAAGAGGATATACATAAGGATTATGCAGCCCAGCAATGAGCCGTTGACAAAGGGATACAGCAACACTTTCAAGTATATGAACCGCGACATCAGCTACTCGATGTACAAGGATATCGAATTCTCGGGCGAGGAGCAGTCACTCACCACATACTGGAAAATCGAGGAGACGCTACAGGAAGGGCGCTACCTTGTATATATATATGCCGACGGTAATATAATTGGCGAAGGAAGCGCCCAATTTAAATAAAACGGAACTATGAAACGTATACTTGTAACAGGAGGAGCAGGCTTCATCGGTTCACACCTATGCGAGAGATTGCTCAATGACGGCAACGATGTCATCTGCCTCGACAACTATTTCACCGGCAGCAAGGACAACATACGCCACCTCATAGGCAACGACCATGTCGAGCTTGTACGCCACGACATCACGCAGCCATACACA
>CALBKR010000041.1 GCA_937896105.1 uncultured Bacteroidales bacterium | reverse complement strand
CCCCCAAATCAATATCGATATTGCAGTAGAGCGAGCCGTTTGTCATCTTTCCGTTGAGTTTGATAGGTAGTTCCATAAGGGATGGACCAAGCCAATCGTTCTCTGTGTCGCCGGGCTGAATTACAATCTCCTGCTCTACACTGAAAGTTTTGATACTATTCGCCTCGGTTGCATTGATACCGTTTACCACGATGTTGCCTATTGGCATCTCCATTTCGCTGTCAACGATGACAAAATTCTTGAGCGCGAGTGTGTATGTTCCGTCGCTTTCAAGTGTTACAATGATTGTCGATTCCTGTGGCGCCATATCGGTACCGTCCATATTGATGTTCAATGCATCACTGTAGGTCTTTGTCTGCGCCATTGCAAAAGTTGCTGCAATTGCAAAAATGAATGTAAGTAAAGTTTTTTTCATAAGCTTATGTTTTTAATGGTTATTCCTTTTTAAAATAGATATGTGAAGCCTAAAGTACCATATATCGGGTACAGAGCAAATGTCACACTGCTGTAGTCACCGGGGAATATTCCGTTGAGCCCCCATTTTAGGTTGGCAAATACTGCCAGATGCTTGTAGGCCTTGAATTCACCTCCTACCTGCAATCCCCAATGGAATTTGAGCAGGTCACTGCTGAAGTCGTATCCGGCATTGTCCAACTCTGTCTTTTCGCCTGTGGGGTCACCCTCGCGGAGATAGCCGTCGTATGCTGCTCCTGTAAACTCCCCGTCGAGAAGGTACGATGCGAAAGCACCGCCTGACACGTTCCAACGCTCGTTTATGCGGTATATAGCAAGTACAGGAATTGTAAGGTAGGTGTTCTTTACCTTTGTCTCAACCTTTCCGGTCCAGTAACCCGATACTATGCCGTCGCCATTCTTTACCTCCATATAGTAGTTCTTGGTGTCGGCGTTGGTTGTCATTCCCTTTGTCTCCAGCCTGATACCCCAACGCAAGCCCCAATCGCCTTTGCCGAACATTTTTTCAACACTACCTTCAACTTCAAGGTTCAGGCCAGGGTTGAAACCTTCGATACCGCGTATTTCAACCGGCATAGGCAGCGGGGCTGTTCCGCCTAAGTTGTAACCGACGCCCAAGCGTATGTGCCATCCCTGAAGCGCAGCCTTCAGCAGGTTCTTGTCTGTGTCGCCTACCTTATCGTTGCCGGCAGTTGCCGAGAGGGACATTATGCTTGCTATAAATGCTATAAATATCTTTTTCATAGTAATGTGTTTTCCGGTTTTGTCGTGGGGTGTTATTTCTTTTCCCAGTTTATCTTTATTTCATCAACGTGCAGGACACTGCCCACAGCTCCTTCAAAGAATGCGCCGCTCTTGCTTGAACTTGCTACAACTGTTATCGCATATTCTCCTCTTTCAAGTTTCTTGATATCGAATGCCTTGCCGTTTACCTCCTTGTAAGGAATTTCGAACTCGGTCCACTCGCTTGGCTCGCCTGGATTCTCCAGCTCTGCGACAAGCACTATCCTGTCGCTCGAAAGGACATTGCTGCCGTCGAGTGTCACAATGTTTGCAGGGTCAACCTCATAGAGTACCGAATATATCGAACAGGTGTCTTTACGTTCTGCAATCACCTGGTTCGCCTTGTCGGTAAACTCCTCGCCTGCTGTGTATTTGTAATAGCCTGTAAGTGAAACGGGTTTGCTTGGCGCTATGGTAAAGCCGAAGCGTGTTGCCTCAAGCGGTTTTCTTGTTGCATTGGCTGTCTGGAACTCGCCGATAAAGATGTTTCCGGCGGCGATAGGCATCTTCATCATCTGACCGAATCTTCCGGTGCTGCAGGTTGCGAGTCTCACGCAGCATCCTTTCACGCCGGCCGAGTCGACGGATGTGGGGTATGCCTCTGGGGTCTTGCCTTGTCCCGACATTGAGAAACCTGCATTTCCGCTTGCCCACCAGTTGAGCTTAGTGCCGTTGGCATCAACCTCGTGCCAGGTTGTGTATTTTTCTATGGTAAAATGCTCAAAACTGAATGTGGCGTCAACATCTATTACAGTCTGCTTTGTGAATGACACTTCGTAGTCCTTGCTCCATAGACCATCCTCCGATGTTGTGTTATAATATAGGTACACGCCGCGGTCGCCATTTTCGCTAATCTTGTCGAGTTTTTCAATCTGTGTACCGGGTGTGAGCTCAAACTGTGGGTCAAGTTGTTTAAGGGCATCGATGCTTGTCTCCTCCTTTACATAGAATCTTACAGCATTGTTGCTTATGATAGGGTTGCCCGAAAGAATCTCTTTGTTCTCCTCTATCCACGATGTCTTCACAGCCAATATGTCGCACTCGGCATTGGGAGCCTCGTCCTGTATGCAGGATGTAAGCAGTGCAAGTGCAATGAAAGACAGAATATTCAGAATGTTTTTCTTTGCCATAAAAGAAACGGTTTAAATTCCTAAAAACACCTATTTCGGCAGCCTGTTACGCTGTATAAAATCAAACAGCCTTCTGCTCAAAATAGAAATCAATGTGCAAAAATAACCATTTTTGGCCGAATAATAATGCTTTTTCTTTTTTTTGTTTCTGATTTCTGCGTTTTAACACTCGAACCCCTGTCTGCTAACAGTTCTTGATTATGTTTTATGTTGGATACCTTTATCTGTGAAAATCTTTCGCTTGCCTAAAATAAAAACAAAGATATAAAGTGGCGTGCTAGCTATAAAAGATTTATTTATGTATTTATTATTTGAAACCAATATTTATCTTAATTCCATTTTCTCCATATTGTTTGAAGAAATTAAAAAGTTCATCCTTTTTTAACGATGAGTTTTTTATTGTATAATCTTGGATGTCTTCATTGTATTCAAGAGTCAAAAATGTTCGCTCTTATTTTTGTTATTTGCTGTTCATCATGTTTATGAAATCCGACATAAAATGAACCTTATTGTTGAAATACTCAAACGCGATTGACATCGTTTTCATTAGGTTTGGGTATTTTTCTTTATTGATATTATAAAGAGTTTGAAACTCCTTTTCTTGGCTTTGGCCATCTACTGTATTCGACCAGTAGAATTGCCAGAATTGCATTTGGTGCCCCTTTTCTATTTTTGATAAACAATGAATGAATACATCGTTCTTTTCTTGCATAGTATCGTGCAATAATGTTTGCAGATGGTTAGTGGCGTCGGCATCAAGCGATGCTCCAACGGATAATGCTATTAACTTATTGCAATATATAGTGTCATTTATTGCATAACATTCCGCTAGAGCCTTTATGTGCTCATATGCTCGATTATACATTGACAAGTCGTACCCATCTTTGTCGCTGTATTTATATGTAGAGTTAAAATCGTCCCAATTATCAGGAAATGCCCTGAAAAAATCCAGTTGTAACTCTCTGGATTGTGGATCTTGTAATAATGCCCTGTATGTTTTATTCAGTCTTGTAGTATCAATGGGAAAATATTGCGCTGTAACTGTTGAAAGAAATGCTGCAAACAGTAATAGTGTAAGAAAAAAGCGTTTCATAAGATTTCTTATTTCTAAAATATGTTACTTGGAGTTTACGTTTATTTTTATTCCATTATATCCGTAGTTGTCAAAAAAGTCAAAAAGTTCTTTTGTTTTTTTCTTAGAATTCCAGACATTATAACTTTCAGTCACTTTATCATATGAATAATTTTCGCCAGGCAAGAAACAGCCTTCCGTGTCCTTCCCATAATTACCAGAATGGATGGCAATACCACTACGACCAGGTACACTGTCTACATACCATTTATAAGTTAATTGAATATCCGCTTCTCCTCTTTCTCTTCTTTCTGTGTTTATTCTTTTTTCTAATTCTGTCTTAGAAATGACATTGTAGCCTCCTTGTGCAATTGATGTATCACTGTTTTTTACTTTTGCTTTATTATAATTTGTTTCTGGTTCAAGAAAATAACCTTTTATTGAGTCTATTTTATTCCCTGTTTCATCGTATGCCATTGCGGTGAATTCACTAACAGTGCTTTTCTTTCCATATCCGATTCTAGTTGTATTCACCACAACATTTGTCTGTTGTCTTTGTTGTTGAACATAGCCTTCATTCCAATTGTCACACGCTCTTGCTCTCTCAAAGATGTTTGGTCTTCTTTGACCGTTGTTAAGAAAGTTGCCCATAATTACTGCATTTTTAAAATTACAATGCAAAATTATTGTACCGCCTTTTCTGCAAGGTTGCTGAACTGCTACTTTGAGTCTACTTTCAAAAGCAAATATACAAAACGAAGAAGCCGTTGTCAATAGGTTCTATGGGGAAATCTCTTTTTTGTTTCATTTGTTTTAACAAAAAGCAATGTGACAAACAAATTAATGTCTGCCACTTTGTTGATATTTGATTATTTATGCGAATCGAAATTGGAATTGGCATTGCACGTACTTCGTAACTGGTTACTCATTTTAAGAGCGAGAAAATCTTCTTTCTCTATATTAAAATATGAATAAACTAAGAATGTACTGTCATATTCCTCTTTGCAATAGTCTGCCAAAGAAAATGCTTCTCCAATAGCCTGTTTTTCAAGTTGAAGTTCAAGTTGCTGTTCCCTTGGCGGTATCACTCCTACTATGTCCAGTACAGTAATAATCTTTGTGCAGCCTGTAAGCGAGAAGGTAATTACAAGTGTAATAATAATTGTTTTAAAGTCTAATTTTCATTGTACGCTGCTGTCTAAATAACCATTGAATATTTTTTTATGGTTGCGGTCAATGAACTTATGTTTGTATTCCTGTTCTTTGTGAGGTAGCAGAGTGGGGTAGTTTATTCCATCATAAAAATATTTGAATGCTGTAGATGATATTTCCATCTGCTCAGGATATTTTTGTTTGTTCAGGCGGTATAGCTCCTCGAAATTATGAATTCTATTGCATTCAGTAACAGTAGACCAGCAGAATTGCCAAAATTCCATTTGATGTCCTTTCTTTAATTTCGAGAGGTAATCAAGTACCAGTTCTTCATTGCTTAAAATGTAACCGACCAAATAATCTTGATAAACTCCAGTGCACTCACCGCTTTCTTTCATTCCAATCGTTAGGTCTACTATTTTCTTGCATTTAATGGTGTCATTTATATGTGACAGCCCAAACAGAGTGGAGATATGCTCAGTGCACAGCTGGCTCATTTCGATGTCATATTCCTCGTCATCTACATAGCTGTATGTCATATAGAACTCCAACCAAGTAGTCGGGTAGGCCTCCAAAAACTCCATCTCGGTCTTTATATTGCGTTCTCCGCTTATTATTGACCTATATGCGTTGTTCAGCCTTGCTGTATCAATGGGAAAGTATTGGGCTTCTGCAGCAAATACCGCTGTCAGCAACAGTATTGTCAAGGTAATACGTTTCATAATATTGTTATTTATACCAATCTTCTAAATCGGGGCCGACGTTTATTTTTATTCCATTATGTCCGTAGTCGTTGAAAAACCTAAAGAGTTCTTCTTTTTTTTGGTTATTGTTAATGATATAATTGCTTTTTCCCTTGTTGGGTTCAAAAGAATCACCAGGAATAAAACAGCCTGTAGTGTTTTTACCGGTTTTTCCTCCGTGAAACCGCCTTTTCTGCAAGATTGCTGAACTACCACTTTGAGTTCTCTCTATAAAGCAAATATACAAAACGAACAAGCCGTTGTCAATAGTTCTATGGGAAAATCTCTTTTTGTTTCACTTGTTTTACAAAAGAGGAGGCTAAAAAAGGTAAATAAATAGGCAGGTTTATTCTCGGTATACTACAAATAAACATATCTTTTCCGTGTTTAAATTGGCAAAAATAAGGGAAACAAGTTTTTTCTTGCTTCCCTATTGATATTCAGTTGGTTGCTGAATTGCTTATTTTTAATACTCCTCTTCGTCGAAGAAGATAATGATGTCTGAAAATCAACAAATTAGAATGTTGAATGTTTGAATAAACAAGTTTATTTTGTGTCAAAATACGGTGTTTTAAGCCATGTATAATCTTTTGTCCATCCTTTTTCTGATGCGCTCTTATATGCGCCACTTGATTTTCTCATAAAATCTGACATCGTTTTGTATTTCTTTGCTTCATTATAGCAATTGTCATAATTTTGCCAATAGCCTCTTCTTGTGCGTTTTCTGACTAACCAAGTATAATCATCAATCCACTTGTGTTTACATGCAGTAGCATAACAAGAGCCACTTTTTGATATGAAATCATCTAAAGTCGTATATTTCTTTGCCTCTTCATAGCAGGTCTCCTTGTTCCATTTTTCTTGCCATAACAATGTGAACCAAATATAATCTTTCATCCACCCGTTAGTCCTAGCTGCCACACATGCACCTTTGTTCCCTTTTTCAAATTCAGTGATAGTATTGTATTTTTTAGCTTCTTCATAGCAAGTTTGATAATCATACTTCCGTCTTTTGTTTGCACCTACTGTTGTACCATCCTCGAACCATGTATAGTCATTTATCCATCCCTCTCTGAGAGCAACTCTATATGCATTATTTCCACAATCTCTAAACTCGGTTCTAGTACGACACAGTTTTGCTTGTTCAAAACAGATTTCATAGGTGTATCTTGTCTTTCCCTTTCCTAATCCTCCAATAGAACCTCCTTTTGCTCTATTCAGAACTGTCCATCCTAATTCTTTGTATATATCAATCCATAAACATTCTTTTTTAACCCCTTCTTGAATTGTTAGATTGTCTTCAAGGTATTTCGGTAACGGAACATTAACTTTATGCTTAATTGCAAATTTTACAGCAGCATCATTTCTATCATACAAATGTTCCCTGTCTCTGTCCTTTTTTCTTTTAATTAAAGTCCTGCCAATATAAACGGCATTAAAATCAGGAAACTCATATGCATATACACAATCAATTTTATCTTTTATCAAATCCAGTCTTTCATCTTTCAGCCAAGTATAATCATCTATCCATCCAAATCTACATGCATTACGATAAGAACTGCCATTCTTCTTTGCAAATTCACCTCTTGATTTATATTTTTTTGCTTCCTCAAAACAAGCCTCTTTTGTCCATTTTCCATATTTCTCTAATCTCAACTTTTTCCCATTCTTTAACCAAAAATATTCTTTAAGCCAATTATTTTTACTTGCAATATGATATGCGCCACTACATTTCTTTGCAAATTCGCTCCTGGTGGAATATTTCTTAGACTCTTCTAAACAACTTTGATATTCCCATTTTTTGTTTGGTGATACAAACCAAGTATAATCATTAATCCATCCGTTTTTTAAAGCTGTTCTATAAGCTTGTTCGCATTTGTGTTTTAAATCTGAACGATACGAACATTCTTTAGCGATTTCGTAGCAAGTGTCATAATCCCAATGTACTTTTGGTTTACTCATTATGTTAAAATGTTTTTATTTTCAAAAATACTAAAATATATGATAGTATTGTGTTAAAAGGTGCGAATCTTATCAATATGAGTTCCCCATTCTATATCATGAATGAGATTTTCTATTCACGAGGAAGTTTTTTTATGTTGTAAAATAGACAAGTAAATAAAATTCAACCATTGCAATTTGTTGATTTCCTGATATGCTTTTTATTATAGAACCATAAAAATACCAACGGGATAAGCAGATGACTTTGCTTATCCCGTTGGTATTTAGTTCTTTAACTAATTGTTTGATTTTAATACTCCTCTTCGTCGAAGAAGAAATCCTCTTTGCTGGGGTAGTCGGGCCAGATGTCCTCGATGCTTTCGTATACATCGCCTTCGTCCTCAATCTCCTGCAGGTTCTCTATAACTTCCAATGGAGCGCCCGAACGTACTGCGTAGTCAATAAGCTCGTCCTTTGTTGCGGGCCATGGTGCATCCTCGAGTTTCGATGCCAATTCAAGTGTCCAATACATATCTTATACTGTTTTTATTAGGTTTTTTATTAAGTGGGTGCAAAAGTATATTAAATTTATTTATTCACAAGGTTTTTGCCACTTTTTTTCCTCTCCGCCCTGCAGTTGTCGCTGGAGCAGGAAAAGATAGTCCGAAAGGCGGTTTATATAAACCATTGCCTTGGGCGATATGTCGTGCTCCCTTGAGAGGGTTGTCATCTGCCTCTCGGCACGACGGCAGATGGTGCGGCAAACATTGGCACGGGCTGCCTGTTCGCTATTGACCGGGAGAATGAAGCTCCTGATTTCCGGCAGTGTGGCATCAATTGCGTCTATCGCCCTCTCGAGCCTCTCAACATCGGCATCGCCTATCGGGCAGCTGCTATCTTCGGCAGCCAAGTGGCAGCCTATGGTAAAGATGTCATTCTCGACTGCAGTAATGAAACCTACTGTCGCTTCATCGTCGAGCGAGGCAGCGAGCAACCCAATGTGTGCATTAAGCTCATCGAGTGTGCCGTATGCCTCGACGCGTGGGTGCTCCTTGGGCACGCGTTTGCCTCCGCAGAGTGATGTTGTACCCGAATCTCCTGTACCTGTATATATTGCAGCTTTCTTCATTGTCTCTCTTTTTTTGTAAATCCTCAACAAGGAGAGGAGTGAGTGTGTCTTATCTCTTAAGCTTGTAGTGCTGTTTTATTCTCTCGCGGTTGAAGAAGAGCAGCCCGTAACTGTACATATCGAAGGTGATGACAGTCTCGCGCCGGTCGACAACCTGTTGCCACCACTCCTGTGCCGTCTTGTCGCGGTGTATGCCGGCTATTACAATAAGGCTGTTGCTGTCGGTGTGCTGCAGCGCCTTTTCCAATATATCTTTTGTGTCGGCAGAGATGTATAGCATCCCGATGGCTCCAATCTCCTCAATTACGGCAGCGAACGAATCGGTGTTTTCGACTATCCGGCAGTTCCTCTCTTGCAGCATTGCTTTAGCCTCGGGTGCCATATCGGCTCCCGAGGCCAGCAGATAGTGCGGAACGCTTGGCCTTGCCGATGACATTGCACAGGCAGCCTCCACAGCTCCCACAGATATGCAGTTTGCAGGCTGGTGGTAGTTGGCTATGCGGAACAGCTCACGGGCAAGCCTTCTGGAGTGTCGGCGGTTGTCACCAACAGCCTTGTCGAGCCTGCGGTAGGCATAATAGGGCTTCTTCTCCCTCAATACCTGCGTGATGAAGAAAAAGGTCGAGGGGGATTGTATGCCAAACCCCCTGTTGTGCCTTTTGCGGTTTATCCAGTCACCGAATTTCAACATTCTCTTTCTGTTTTGGCGCTCCTGCCTTGTCGTGGTGGCAGTGACTG
>CALBKR010000040.1 GCA_937896105.1 uncultured Bacteroidales bacterium | reverse complement strand
CATCAGGATGCGACAGGCAAGGCATTGGAGCGCGTGCTGGCATTCGGAATCGGAATAGGTTCGGGTTATCTCTTCGAAACAACCTTCGAACGCGAGGCCGTGTCCGACCTCACAGGTGAGCGTGGCTCGCTGATGGGTGCTATCCAGGGACTTTTCCTTGCACAGTACGAGGTGTTGCGCGAGAACGGTCATACACCGTCCGAGGCGTTCAATGAGACAGTTGAGGAACTCACCCAGTCGCTTATGCCGCTCTTCTCGGCAAAGGGAATGGACTGGATGTATGCCAACTGCTCAACGACAGCACAGCGTGGCGCACTCGACTGGATGACTCCTTTCCACGATGCTATTAAGCCTGTTATGTATAAGCTCTATGAGTCGGTGAAGAGTGGAAACGAGGCGCAGATATCAATCGATTCCAACTCCCAGCCCGACTATCGTGAAAAACTCAACGAGGAGCTCAAGGCTTTGCGTGAGAGCGAGATGTGGCGCACAGCCGAGGTGGTGCGTAAACTGCGTCCCGAGAATAATTGATTCTGTATAAAACGACAAAACAGGCTCCACAATATTTTGGAGCCTGTTTTGTTATATATATCGCTTAAATAGGGAAAATCCCCGCATCTTGTAGGATTTTTCCCTCTATTCTCTCTTTTTCTCACTCTATCTTTGTATCAGGAAAAAGGTATTTAAATTATACAGCTATGAAAAAGTTTGCGTTATTACTGATGTTGGTTTATCCGGTTCTCTCTTGGGCACAGGTCGATGACCTCTACTATGTACCGAAGAAGGAGAAGACGGTGCTTGTGGTAAAGAGCGCCGAGGATGTCTATTTTGTAGGTGACAACGACGTGGTAATAGAAGACGATGTCGAGGATGTATACATCACCGATGACGGTGACGGCTATTACACCAACGACCTCTACGATGTTGTCGATGACTACACCTATTCGACACGCATCATCCGTTTCCACTCCCCACGCAAGAGGCTGTTCAGCAATATTTTCTGGGATTTGATGTACGACTGCGGGTTGAGTGACTGGTATGTATACGACAACGGTTACACAATAAATATATACCCGACATATAACAATCCCTACTACTATTCAAACAGTTTCTACTCCTGGAATGCCTGGAACTGGCACAGCTATTACAGCTGGCACCCAAGATGGTATTACAATCCCTATTATAATTACTATAATGATTATTGGTGGCACAACCATCACCACTGGTACGCGCACAATTGGTGTCACAAGCCGCACTACAACTCTTGGCGTCCTGCACACCGCTATTCCAACCCACCGACCAACGGCATGATGGGTGGCCGCAGGGATAAGAATGACAGAATCGCAGGTACCGGCCGTGGCAATAAGGGCAATGACAATGTGACAAATGGCAGGCCGTCAAGCCCACGCCGTGAGCAGCAGGTACGCACAACTACCGGCACACGCCGCGAACAGCAGAACCGTACAACTGCCAACAGCAGCAACCCGCGCCGTGAGCAGCAGGTACGCACAACGACCGGCACACGCCGCGAACAGCAGAACCGTACGACGGTCAACAGCAGCAATCCGCGTCGCGAGCAGCAGGTACGCACAACGACCGGCACACGCCGCGAACAGCAGAACCGTACAACAGTCAACAGCAGCAATGCGCGTCGTGAGCAGCAGGTACGCACAACCACCGGCAGCAACAGCCAGCGCCGTGAAAATGGCTCGGCAAGCACTGTACGCCGCAGGCAGCAGCAGAGCGGTTCTACATCGGGTAGCAGCCGTAGCGGAAGCTCGGTAAACAGCAGAAGCCGTTCAGGGAACTCATCATCGGGCTATAACCGCCCAAGCAGTACCAGCGTATCCCGTTCAAGGAACTCAAACAGCAGCTCATACAGCAGCGGTAGCCGTAGCGGAAGTTCTTCGGGCGGTAGCCGAAGCGGTTACTCCGGTGGCGGTGGCCGCAGTGGAAACAGTGGCGGTGGCAGCCGTGGCGGCTCACGCAGATGATACTGCAATGCGCAAGGTATTAAAAAGGTGAATTGCAACATTGAAAACAAACCAGATAAAAACAAAAAAACTATGAAACGCTTATTATATATCCTTTCTCTGCTCCCGATAGGCTTGAGTGCACAGAATATGTATAATGTATCTTCAATGTTCGAGAACGAACTCTTGGGTACAGCACGCTATGTGGGTATGGGTGGCTCTATGAGTGCCCTGGGCGCTGACCTTACGACAATGGGTACAAACCCTGCCGGTATGGCAATGTATCGTAGTAGCGATTTTGCCATTACTGCAGGGCTTAATGTAAAGACCAATGAGGCAATCTATGAAGGAACAGCTGTGAACAGCAACAATGTCAATGCCTATCTTGGCAATGCTGCTTTCGTCTTTTCGCTCGAGCGTGACGGCAAATATCTCAAGTATCTGAACATCGGTTTGGGCTATCGCAAGAAGAATAACCTGACATCCGATTTTGAGATGTGCGGATATGCCGATGGCTTTTCGCAGCAGTTTGTAATGTACCAGCTCTATAATACATACAACACTCCGTTCGATTACAACAATATGAGCAGTTCAATGTATACCAACCTGAATTACAGTTGGTTGACACTGCTTGCAGCCGATGCCTATCTTTGTGACAATACAGGCGATAATTTCCTGGCATACGATGACTCTACACTTGTGTGGACTCCCGACGACCTCGATTTCTATGAAGAGGTTCGCGGCGGTGTTAGCGTTGTCGATTTCAATCTCTCTGCCAATTTCAATGACAGGGTATATCTTGGTGCTACGGTCGGCGTTGCCAATGTCGATTACAACCGCTACACAGCTTATAGCGAGAGTGATTCCTATGGTGCCATCTACACTCTTGAGAACAATGCCTTTATTAAAGGATATGGTTTCGACCTCAAGTTGGGTGCGATATTCCGTCCCTTCAAATATTCACCGTTCAAGATAGGCCTGGCAGTGCACACTCCTACATTCTACAATCTGAACGAGTACTACTCGGCTGCAATAACCGACCCTGACGGTAAATATTTTACAACAACCGATGCCGATTTCTATGGCGGCGACTTCGAGGTTCGCAGCAAACTGGCAACCCCTTGGCGTTTCAATGCCGCGATGTCCTACACCTTCGGAACATACCTTGCGCTCAATGCCGAGTATGAGTATGCCGATTACAGGACAGCAGCCTTCACTGGTCGAAGCAAAGTGGGCAAGGCGCAGAACGAGGAGATATCATATAATATGAAGGCGCAGCACACGGCACGCATCGGTGCCGAGCTGAATGTAGATGGCTTCGCCGTGCGTCTGGGATATAATTATATTACAGCACCGTTTGCATCGGATGCTTATAAAGAACTTGCCAATGCAAGCGTTATCGAGACATCGACCGACTATATGAATCGTTTCGACAAGAATATAGTTACTGCAGGCTTGGGATTCCGTGGAAAGCGCTTCTATTTTGACCTTGCGTATATGATGGAGCAGCAGGAGTCTGAGTTCTACCCCTTCTACGACTACAAGGTTCCCAATCCCGGTGCGCAGGTGAGCGAAATCGACCACTCGGTCGTTGCAACATTGGGCGTGCATTTCTGACAAGACCTGTCAGCGCTATTTCTTGCGCCAGAAATTGAAGCCGAGAAAAACCTTTACAACGCCAAAGCCATTGATGAGCGACAATCGGCTCTTGTTATAGAAATAGGCGTGTGAGACAAGCGAGGCGCCTGCATAGTATCTTTTGTTGTTATACACTACTGCAGCGCGTGTTATGAAATCGAAATTGATGCTCGACAGCAAGCTCTTGCTGTCGAGCAATTTTAATGATGTGTTCTTGTATCCGATAGCCGGTGTGAGCGAGATGCTTGCAAGGAAGTTCTTTGCAAACACCCAATTATAGCTATAACCGAAATTGATGCTGAAATCCTTGTACATAATCTCCCTGAATTTCAGTTCAGGGTTCAGTTGCTCCTGTATCCTTTGGTCAAGTCCTGTGTAGTCGAACGAGAACTCCTGCTCGTTGTAGTTGACACCCAATATGAACGAGCCGGCGCTGATGCGTTGTATCTCCGACTGGCTGTAGGCGGCAGGGTACGAGAAACGTTTGTCAAAGATATAATAGAGGTTGAGTCCTTTCTGCTTCACGGTCAGTCCGTCGAAATTGTTGTTGTAGTTCTGCAGCGGCTCATCATTCTCATAGAAGCCGCTCAGGCTACGTATCTTGTAACCCTCGCTGCTCTTGCGGTAGAAAAGGTCTATTCCCATTCTCGAAGCATAGAGGCTGATATTGAAATCTGTGTATGGGTGGCTGCTCTGCAGGTCAATGCTATATCCAATCGACAACCATCTCCAGCCAACGTACACCCCTAACTTGTTGCGGCTGTCGGGCGCAATCGTAATGCTCTGTTTCTTGCCTGTAGATGAGAAACGGTAGTGCTCGTAGCTATATGTATACATAGGGTATACCGACATATTATACTCGTTCTGCGAGATATATGTACTGTCGGTCTCGTTCAGCAGGTGGTCGACAAAATCAACAGTCTTTAAGGTGAAATCCTTTATCTTCTCCCAAGCCGATACTTTTGGGAGCTCCTTCTCCACCTCGGAGTGTGCCATTTCCTGCGCTTTGGCAAATGGTACGACAAGCAGTGCAATAACAAGGATTGCTGCTTTCGTTACTATTTCTCTGGAACGGCTCCTCAAGTCCATCATTATATGATTTTACCGAGAATTTTGTCGAGAACCCAGTTCGTTGGTGTTGCGCTTATGCTGTCGCAGTCGCAATGTCCCTTCTGCTGTATATGCTCCACAATGTTGCGTATAAGCGGTAATTGCACATAGGGCGGGTTGGGGATGTTGAATTTCTGCGTTCCGTCAACGGTGCGCAACTCGATAGGCTCAAAGGTGAATACCGAGAACTTGATACAGCCCTTGCTGCCGAAAATCTCGATGTGGTCCTCTTTCGATGATTCATCCGAAACGAAGCACCAGGAGCCCGAGCCCGGTATGCCGTTCTCGAACATAAAGCAGGCACTGACTGTGTCCTCGGCCTTGTAGAGCCCGCCACGGTTCGTGCTGTATCCCTCGGCATACAATATACACCCGAACATCTCTTGTAGCAAGTCTATCTGGTGCGGTGCAAGGTCATAGAAATATCCTCCTCCGGCAATGTCGGGAATCACACGCCAAGGTAGATTGTCGCGGTTATAGTCCAGGTCGCGTGGCGGAACGGCAAAACGTATCTGCACATTGAGCACGTTTCCAATCTGCGGCAGCAGCTCCCTGACCTTCAGGAAATAGGGCAGGTAACGCCGGTAATATGCAACGAAACAGGGGACACCGGTCTCTCTTGATATCCTGTTTATGCGTGCACAGTCCTCGTAGTTCGCAGCAAGTGGCTTTTCTACATATACAGGCTTGCCGGCTTTCATTGCCATAATTGCGAATGTGGCGTGTGACGATGGCGGTGTGGCTATGTAAATGGCATTCACGCCCGGGTCATCTATGAGAGCCTGGGCATCGGTGTAGTAGTGCGGTATGTTATGCCGTTTGGCATACTCCTTAGTCTTCTCCCTGTCGCGCCCCATAACGGCAACAACCTCCGAGCCCTTTATTAGTGGAAATGCAGGGCCACTCTTCTTCTCGGTAGCCTCTCCGCATCCTATAAAACCCCATTTTACAGTGATATTCATAGCAGGAACCGTTTAGTTATAGAAATTCCACGATAGTCCGAACCATAGCACTGCCGGCGTCAAAGGGTGGTGCGGGGTCAGGAAATAGTTCCTGTTGCCGGTTCCCTTGTTTACGTGGTAGTACTTTACATAGAAACGTGTCTGCTTGAGCAGGAAATTCGCATATACGCTCACCATCGGGTAATTGCCTATCTCCACCTTTGCCGCCTGGTTCTGCTGCACGAACTGCCCGAGAGCCGGCAGGTATTCGGGTGCATCATAGCTTGTAAAGTACCAGGCATCGGCGCCGATTTCAGTGTTCAGCACCTTGGCAATCCTGAACTTGAGGAAAATGTTTGCGTATGCATTCAGGGCAGGCAACGGCAAGACAGCCTGGTTGCTGCTGTGCTGGTATGTGACCTCGGCGTTGAAATTGAATATTCCGAACTCCAGGTCTTGTTTCAATGACGCCGCATACACCTGTATGTTGCCGCTCTCCTGCTGCACGTTGAAGCGGTTCAGGTAGTCGCGTCCGTTGGGGGCAAGGATGGAATGGTTGGCAATGTATGTGTAGTTCTTTATGTTCTCGAAGCTGACACTCAACCTTGTCTTCCAGGATGGAATCTCCAGTTTACCCTCCACACGTGTCTTGAACTCCTTGCTGAGGTCATTGTCCCACCAGAAATGCTCAGAGTGGTAGTGACGGTAGTAGAACGACGGGTTGTTGTTTTTTACAAATGCCTTGGCCGTTATGTTTATATCCCTTTTCCACAACTTGAAATTGATGTCAAGCTGCCCGTCAATAGATAATGCGCCCAAATCTTCACCCAGTACCGCTGTCTCTCCGTTGACTTTGTAGCGTAGATATTTCCATTTGGTACTTGATATCTCCCCACCGACATATATCGAATTCTCATTGTATGCCTTTACCTGCTCATGCGGGTTGCCGGCAACGGTGTCGGGCAATTGGTAGCGGTCGTATTTGTGCGATACAAAGGCTGTTATGTTTGCAAACGCCCATTTCTTGAATCCTTCGCAGAGCGACAGCGCAATCCTGTTGTCGACCGACAGGTGGTTTGTGTTGTCGAGCGAGTCGAAAGGAAGGAATGTGTCGGCGTAATAGTTACGTGGCTGCCTGTGTGCGATGAATTCGTGGTGGATATATGAAATGTCGGCAGTGTGCGCCAGCCGTGCAACCTCGATGAACTCGGTTACAGTGGAGTCGCTTGGGGCTCCTGTACTGTCGGGCAGCACTTTGTCGCGGTAGTAACCCCAGTTGTAATGGTGTGTGAAGAAGGCGTCATACACCTCGTTCCTGCTCCAGGTGTCATCCAGTTTTACAGGAATGTCGGCAGTGCCCATATTGCTGCTTGCCCCGTCGGTCTCCTCGGGACGGGTAATGTACCTGTCGTCGGTGATACCGCCGTTCTCCCTCTGCTTCATATGGTAGCGGCTTGCCAACAGATGGTAGTTGTAGCGGTCGCTCCTGTAGAACGAGAACACCGAAAAATTCATAAGCGATGTCGACTGCTTGTCATATCGGCCTCGTGCATAAAGATAGTCGAACAGGCCGCCAATTCCGAAGTGTTTGCCTGCATTTGTCGTGAAGTATGCTCTGAAGCGGTCGTCGCCGTTTGTAGTGTTGCCCGATGAGTGATAGCTGAGGTTGGTGTATGGCGATTTTGTATCGGTGAATATGAACCTGTCGGGGGTAGTGTAGAAATAGTCGTATGGCTGCATCAGGTCGAATGTGGTACTTGTCGGGCGGTTGAAGAAGAGCCTTGTCTGTCGCGGTGTACCCATATTGCCAAGGAAATTATACTCGCCGTTCTCACCTTCTGTAAGATGCCAGTTCTGGAACATAAATTGCAGTGTGTCGGCATTTATCTCTATCCGTTTGCCGAAATCCCTGCCAACCTTCCACTGGTGTATCTCCTTGGGCACAATAACCTCGTTCTTTGTAGTGTCCTTGGGGTTGTCCTTGAAAGGGCTGTATACCTCGCCGTGTCCCAAACCGCTGCCGTGCTCTTCGAGCTGGTGCTGCTGCAGGGACTGTCCGCTTGCAATGACGGGCAGTGCGAATAATATCAGGTATATCAGTCTCTTTATCATTGATATCCAATTAGTTCACAAAGCGTAGAATAAACTCCATAACCTTGAATGTCATAGCCGACAGGCCGGCAATCTTGAAGCCGCTCCCGCTACCGTCCATCATCCAAAGTACCAGTGTTATAACAGTGCCGGCAAGGAACAGCACATTCAGTATGTATCTTATCTTGTCTACAGTCCTTATGCTCATTTCTCGTTCAGTGCTTCGGTGAGTTCATCTATAAGTAGCTCCTTCAGGTCTATGGTCTTGCGGCGGAACTTGCCCTCGAACCTCTTCATCTTCCCCTTCTTGTTGAAGGCGTTGTCATCGGTTATCCACTCCTCGGCAATCATCTTTATGCCACCCTTGTCATCCTCGTCGTCATACCAGTATGTTATGCGTGAGAGGTGAAATTCACAACTGCCGTCGCTTGGAGTAAGGGTCAGGAAATAGTACATTCTTGCCCTGCTGAGAACAAAGAATGTGTTCTTGAATACAATATACTCCTCGCCCTTTATGATTATGCTTCCCGGCTTCTCGTTGTCGAAACGCCTTACCGAGATTACTGTCGGCTCGACATACCTGTCTTTAATCCATTTGTTAACTCTCTCTTCGACCTGTTTTGCCGTGAGCCCGTCGGCCGGTATTGTGGCCTCAAAAGTTACCTTGCCGTTCACTACGGGTACATTGCCTTTGGAATATGCAATGTTGTCTGCAGTCTCTTTATTACTGCTTTTCTTGAATAGCTGGGCTTGCGTTCCGGTTGTCGTGAACAGTGCCAGAAGAATGAAGAACAGTATCTTTTTCATTTGTAAATCCGGTTTGGTTTTAACCTTGCGAAGATAATACAAAAATAGGCAGAAAACAAGAAAAAAAGGCAGTCTCGCGCCGATTTAATTGTTACAGTTCCTTAAAAAGGAAAATAACAGCAGGCTTGCCTGTCTATGTGTAAAAAAAAGCGCTAATTTTTGTGTTTGCAGCCAAGTTGTATTAATTTTGCACTTAATAATTCATATTATGGGGCACTGCGGACAGTAAGGTATGTGTCTTCCGCAAATATGTTGATATTATGGGAAAAAGAGACTATTATGAAATATTGGGCGTAGACAAGGATGCTATGGCCGACGATATAAAGAATGCTTATCGCAGGTTGGCGGTAAAGTACCACCCCGACAAGAACCCCGGCGATACCCAGGCCGCAGAGCGTCTGCGTGAGGTGCTTGCCGCCTACAAGGTGCTTGGCGACCCCGATAAAAGAGCACGATACGACAAGGCGGCCTCGGCTAAACCAAAAGGCGGTGACATTGTTGCAGCAAGCAAGGCACCGGCAAAGTCGGGGCAGGAAAAAGATGTGCCTGCGAAGAAACCTGCTTCAAGCAAGGGACAAAAACGCAAGGCGAAGAAGGACCCGAAACTGCTGAAAAAGAAGATAAAGTTCATTCTTGTGAATGTTGCGGCTATGGTTGCCGTTATAATCCTTGTGCCGTATCTCACACTGCTTTGGCTCGACAGTTATACCAACCACGGTGAAACCTGTACTGTGCCCCGTGTCAATGGTCGTGTCCTTTCGGATGCACAAGATTTGTTGGCCGACAACAACCTCGGTTACGCCATTCTCGAATACAAGTACAAGGAAGGCGCTGCGCAGGATGAGGTCCTGAAACAATATCCCGAGCCGGGAGCCGAGGTTAAAGAGGGGCGCAAGGTCGGCCTTATCCTCAATACCATAGTAAAACCGAAGCGCTCGGTGCCTTTTGTTATCGATAACCGTACATACCGCGAAGCCGAATCGCACATAAGGGCAGCAGGTTTCATAATAGAGAATGTCGATACTGTTGCCGGTGAAAAGGACTGGGTGTATGAACTCCGTTACGAGGACAGGGCTCTTGTTAATGGTGAGCCTATCCCCGAAGGCTCGAGGATAACGGTTGTCATCGGTAACGGAAGGAAAAGGGTCGAGGAGGAGGCTCCTGAGTTCGATGAAAGTTTCGGTATTTGACAATAGGGCTTCATTATTATGGAAGAGATAATCCCTGATTTCCTCGATACCGATGATTTTGAGGTCGAAGAGACCCTTTTCAAGGAACTGCATATAACTGCCGATAAGGGGCAGTCGCCCGTGCGCATCGACAAATTTCTTGTCGACCACGTAGCCAATACCTCACGCAACAAAATACAGCAGGCTGCCGATGCCGGTTCCATTGCCGTGAATGGCAAAGTGGTGAAGAGCAACTACAAGGTGAAGCCGGGTGACGAGGTTGTCATCACATTCAATACCCCGGCCTATGACAACAGCATAATCCCCGAAGATATACCGCTCGATGTGGTCTATGAGGACGACGACCTGATGGTGGTGAACAAACCGGCGGGTCTTGTCGTGCATCCGGGTTGTGGCAACACTCACGGTACGCTCATAAATGCCGTAGCCTGGCACCTGAAGGATAACCCCGATTTCGACCCTAACGACCCGCAGGTGGGGCTTGTGCACCGTATCGACAAGAATACATCCGGCCTGCTTGTTGTGGCAAAGACCGCTATGGCAAAGGCGCATCTCGGTATGCAATTCTTCAACAAGACAACAAAACGCACCTATAATGCTGTTGTCTGGGGAAATATAAAAGAGGACTCAGGTACCGTTGTCGGCAATATAACCCGTAATCCGCGTAACAGGTTGCAAATGTCGGTTTCTCCCGATGAAAGCATAGGAAAATATGCAGTCACCCATTATCGCGTTCTCGAGCGTTTGAGCTATGTCTCGCTTGTGGAGTGTAACCTTGAGACAGGCCGCACGCACCAGATTAGGGTGCATATGAAGCATATCGGGCACATCCTTTTCAACGACGATGTCTACGGTGGCGACGAAATCCTGAAAGGCACCAATTTCAGCAAGTACAGCCAGTTTGTGCGCAACTGCTTCAAGTTGTGTCCGCGTCAGGCTCTTCACGCAAAGACATTGGGCTTCATCCACCCCACGACAGGCAAGGAGATGTATTTCGACTCGGAACTGCCTGCAGATTTCCTGGCTATGGTCGATGCCTGGCGCCGGTATTCAAGTGCAAGTGCCGATTTTCTCAACGGGTAATTGATGTTTAGGGAATTTCCTAACGAAAGATGGGGAAATCTCCTTTCTTTGCCCCTGCGGCAATGCTATCTTTGTCCCGAATAAAAAGCTGAACTATGAAAAAGTTGTTTTTGATTTTGGCTATTTCCTTTTTCTCTATGCAGTTCTCGAATGCCGCTTTAAGTGTTGCACCGTCTTCGGATAAAGAGAATGTGGAGATGTCCGATAGCCGCGTAAAACGTGACAAAAGATTGCGAGACAAGAATGTGCGTCCGATGGCACGTGCTGATTTCAAGGAGTTTTGTGGGTATCTTAAGGAGGAATCGTTTGATGACAGGCGTATGAAGTTGCTCCGTGTCGCATCAATGGGTTGCTATTTCACAGCAGGGCAAGTTGCATATCTCCTTGACTGTTTTTCGTTCGAGGATAAGAAAGTCGAAGCCTTACAGGTTGTCTCGGAGCGTATTGTCGATAGGCGAGGTATGGATGAAATCCTTGAACGCTTCAAGTTCCCTTCCTCAAAAGAAAAAGCGTTGGATATACTGTTTGGCCGTTAACAGGGTTAGAACTTTTGACCGAGATTATTTTATGGCTGTTATATACAATGTTGCACCTATTTTATTGCAAGACTCTGCAGCTCTTCAATGGTGCCGTTGAAGATATTGATGTCCACTTTCTGTCTGATACCCGGCAGTCGGCCGGTCTCGGTGCATTGCCATAAAATCCACTCTCTGTCAATGCTGGGGCGCTTGGTGTTGTATTGCGCAATCCACAAAGGATAGCCGGCAAAGATGTCATCGTTGATATGTTTGTCGTGGAATTTCTTGTATGTGTATATTATCGGCTTCACCTTGTAGTGCTTTTCAAGAGTGTCGATGAAAATCTTCAGTTCTCTTTTGAACCCGGCTGAATTTTCCGGCTCATCCTCAATGTCTACCATCGGCGGAAGGTCGCCTGGTTCGAGCTTTACTTTACCGATGAACAGTTGTGCCTGCTTTGCACCAGATGATTCCGTGCTGAAATAGTGGTATGCACCACGAATGAAGCCATTTTCCTTTGCCGATTTCCAATTCTCCTCAAAACGGGTGTCGCAGTGGCTGCTTCCCTCGGTAGCCTTCATATATGCAAAGCTTATCGGGGGCTCGCCTTGTGTGCCTTGTTTCAGTCTGCTCCAGCTTATACGGTCCTGGTGGTGCGATACATCTATTCCATAGATAGAGTATCCTTTAGGGATGCAGGCGCCATATATTTTGTGCCCATTGCAGGTTACAAAGCGCTGAAATGCCGGCAGAATGACCGGGCGGTACAGGAGTGCAAGTGTACACACGGTTGTGAGTGCAGCTATCGCGATGTATTTCCATCGCGACATCACACGGCTTCTGCGGCGTGAAGAAGATCGGCGGGCCGAATTTCTCTTCTGTCCGCCGATCTTTTTGAGTATCTTTCTGGCGTTTGCCATGTTCCTTTTATTTCTGCTGCTCAAGAGCAAGAGTCTTGGTTGTCTGGTCGCATACCTCTGTGGGGCCGAAATACTGGATTGGGCCGGGGTATACATAGCAGGTCTCTTTCGCCCACTGCTCTCTGTTTGCAGCGAATGTCTTGAACGGTGCACCGTTGAGGTCGACAAGAGCCTTCTGGATAACAGGCTTCATCTCGCCGTGACGACGCTCCATGTTCATCATCATAGTGATGGGGATACCACCCGCAACCC
>CALBKR010000039.1 GCA_937896105.1 uncultured Bacteroidales bacterium | reverse complement strand
TGGTGGTGGCAGTAATAGGCCACTATGAGAGCGAGCAGTATACGATGGATATATTCCGTGAGATAATATCGGCAAGATACCCAGGACTGAAAATAATAAAGACATCGGTCAATACAAACCCTGTCGGTTATTTATGACAAATGTCATAATGGGCATAGCTTTTGGAATTCTTCAGTCGCTTCGCTCCATTAGAATGAGAATTGATAGAAAATTATTAACCTTTTAAAATATAACAAAATGGCAAAGAAAGACCCTGCTGAATACACAGTAGAAGAGAAATTGAAGACACTTTATGAGTTGCAGACAATTCTTTCGCAGATTGACAGGATTAAGATTTTGCGTGGCGAGTTGCCTCTCGAAGTGAAGGACCTTGAGGATGAGATTGTAGGTCTTGGCACACGTATCGAGAATATCAGCAATGAGATTAAGACTATCCGTGAGAATGTCGTTTCTTTCCGTGAGGAGATGGAGCAGGCAAAGCGCAGCATCGAGAAGTATACCGAGGACCAGAACAACGTGCGCAACAACCGCGAGTTCGACCTTTTGAACAAGGAAATCGAGTATAACCGCCTTGTGATAGAGCACGATGAGAAGAAAATCAACGATGCCAAGAAACAGGAGCAGCAGAAGAGCGACGAGCTTGAGAGAGCCAACAACCAGCTCGACGAGCGCAAGAAGGATCTCGAGATGAAGAAATCGGAGCTCGAGGATATCATTGCCGAGACAAAGGCAGAGGAGGAGAAGCTCCGTGAGCAGGCGCGTGACCTGGAGCTTAACATCGAGCCCCGTTTGCTTACATCGTTCAAGCGCATCCGCAAGAACTCACGCAACGGTCTTGGTATCGTGTATGTAGAGCGTGATGCTTGTGGCGGTTGCTTCAGCAAGATTCCGCCTCAGCGCCAGATGGATATACGTATGAGAAAGAAAATCATCGTTTGCGAGAACTGTGGCCGCATTATGATTGACCCTGAACTTGCAGGTGTTGAGCAGGAGAAGCCGGCAGAGGCTCCGGCACCAAAGCGTCGCGGTATCCGTCGCGCAGCAAAGGCAGAGTAATTTGTGACGTTATTACCTTACAATAGGGTGGCTAAATTTAGCCACCCTATTGTTTTGATGAAATAGTTTGACTACATTTGCAATATTCTTCGGGCAGTGTCCCGGTGAACATATATGACATAGAAGGTGTTATTGAGTTATCTTTTATTCTTGAATTCTCGCAAAATTTAAGTCGTAGCAAAGATAATGGCAATGGCGCCACATTTTCGGTATGTACTGCCATTATTGGCTTTTTACATATCCTTAGGTGTGGGCTATTGTTTTTATCCGCTACTGAGGGCAATGCGAGAAGCCTAAGAATAGGGTAAGGACGGTAAGTTCCCACACCTTATTTTTTTACCCGCCTGCATCCGGGAATTATGTGGGTTGCATTAATCTTCTTCTTGTTATGTCTTTCTGGGGAAAATTGTTCGGAAAAAAATCCGGCCGGCCATCGGAAAAGAGAATTTTCGACTCTTGTTACAAACTGCAGTATGTGTTTATTCCTGAGGTTGTCTTTGCTTATAAGATAGGTGAATTCGAACGTTCGGAGTTTATCGATATCGATATGTGGAAATCAATGTGCAGCTCCTTGTTCGGTAGAAAGTTCTACTTTGAATGGGATAGCCTTGGTGTGGAGGTCGTGAAGATGTCCGGTTCTTATTGGATGGTGCGGTATTCGTTCCCTCTCCCCACGAAGGCTCCTATCGCGTGGTATGCGGCTGTTATAGTCAATACAGAAACAAGAAACGCGCAGTATTATACAATGGAATGTGCCGATGGAGGTGGCTGGATGTTGGGCAGTACGGCTGTTGAGGGGCGTCTCTTTTTCGGCTCTTTGAAGAACCCGACTCCTGAGGCTTTCTTTGCTTGGGTCGAAGAACAGGCAAGGTTTTTATGATTTAAACAAAAAGAGGGTGACTAAAAAGCAAATTTCTACGTTACGTTTGGCTTCAAAATCCTCATTTACGCTTATTAAACAAAAAAGAGAAGATGCTTTTAGCATCTTCTCTTCGTACGCCGTCAGGGACTCGAACCCTGGACCCATTGATTAAGAGTCAATTGCTCTACCAACTGAGCTAACAGCGCATTTGTCTAACGCGTTGCAAAGGTACGACTTTATTTTTATATAGCAAATTTTTCACACCTTTTTTTTGCCTGTTTTTTAAGAAAAAATTAAGCGAAATAGCAACTCGTTGATTATTAATATGCTGGGGAAATGGCTGTATGCTACCAAAACCAGCCTTTTTTCTTCTTCTCGACCCTCTCGGGCTCAGGTGTGAGTGAGTATAGGTCGACCCATTTCTTTTTCTCCTTTATCATCTGGTATATTACACCCCAATCGGGTATGCCGCCAAGGTTGCAGTCGTCGATAAATATGTCTGCATTGATTTTTCCATAGCAGTTGCCGTCGTCCAATATCTCTTCGGGGAAATTCTTGTTCACTGCGTAGAACTCCACACCGTGTTTGCGGCACCACTCAACAGCGTCATCAAGCAGCTTTCCACGACGTACGGTCCACAATATGAGCTTGTGCTGCTCGGCTGCAAGCATACGCAAAGTGGATGTGGCAAATGGTAACTCGTTGCCAATCTGGGGGTATCTATGCTCTACAATAGTGCCGTCGAAGTCTACTGCTATAATCATAATGCTGTCGGTTTATGGGTTTGACGGTTGCTAATATAATGATTTATATTTGATTATAAAACCAACCTTAGAAATTTTTATATAAAATCCTTGAATATGATGGCTATTCCAACTGTCATACAGCCTGCCACGGCTACCGAAAGGCTGCTCATTGCGCCTTCGACCTTGCCTATCTCCATTGCCTTTGAGGTGCCCATCACGTGCGAGGCTGTGCCTATGGCAATTCCCTTTGCTATAGGGTTCTTTATGCCGAGCAGGCGGCAGAGCAATCCACCGGCAATGTTTCCGAACAGTCCTGTCATCATTATTGCTGCAACGGTGATTGCAACATAGCCGTCAAGTTCCTCAGAGAGGCCTATTCCTATGGCTGTGGTTATTGACTTTGGCAACAGTGTCACATATTCTGTATGTCCGAGCTTGAACAGCAGTGCCATCGCAAAGATTGTGATGCCGCTTGTGAGCACTCCCGATGCTATGCCTACGAGTATGGCTGTGAGGTTCTTGCGCAGTATCGTCACCTGTTCATACAGGGGAATGGCAAGTGAAACGGTGGCAGGGGTGAGCAGGTAGCTCAAGTATTTTGCTCCGTTGTTGTATTGCTGATATTCGATGCCTGTGATGAGCAGGGTGGCGATGGTCATCGTTATTGCAAGCAACAGCGGGTTGAAGAGGAAAAAATTGCATCTCTTCTTTATTGCCGTGCCAAGCAGGTAGGTTCCCACGCTTATGCCTACACCGAAAAAGAGTGAGTTTCCCAATATCCCGTTCATCGTTTTTTCCTCCTCTCCTTTAGATTTATGATAAACTGTGTTGCGTGCCCCGATACGAGGATGACAATGATTGTAGAGACAAGCGATATCACGATTATCGCTGTGAGAAAGCCCTGCATAATATCCCAGGACTCCAGCAGCCCGACTGTGGCCGGGATGAACATCATCGGCATTATCTGTATAAGGAAATGGCCTGTCTCCTTTACTGCCGACAGCTTGATGATGCCTGTGCATAGTGCAGTAAAGAGTATTGCCATCCCGTATATGCTTGCCGGGATGGGTAGGGGGATGATGTCGTTCAGCAATTCACCGATAAGTGATATTGCCAATATGATTTCGAATTGTATTATGTATTTCATAGCAAGAGGTTGGCTTTCCAGCCTGTCATCCTCATTTTTTTCGGCTGTTATTCCCTTGCTGCCTGTCCAAGGAAGAGGCTGAGGTCAAAGTATACGTATCGGCCATTGAATTTCTCCGACGGCTTTACTGTGACGATGTTGCACAGGGTCTCGGTGTCGAGTGTCTGTGATATAACATCCTCGATCTGCAATTTGCCGTATATGATGTAGTCCTGGTCGTCGGGGGTGATGATGCGCAGGGCTGTTTCGCTGCTCTTGCCGTCGCCATAATGGCAAATCATATCTATTATACCCTGGTATTTCTTAAGGTACGACAATGACTCCTCTTCGCTCTTGCCAAGCTCTTTCGATGCTATGTAGATACTGAACAGAGCATTGAGGCTCACGGGGTTGTATGCTAAGATTGTCTTGGCCACGTTGTATGCCTCGACATATTTCTTTGCATCGTGCAGTTCCTTAAGCGTCTGCTCATTCTCGTCCTTTCCGGGCTTGTATTGCGGCAGGAATGCCTGACCATAGTATATGAGTGCAATGTCGTCGACACGCAGCATCGGGTCGTCGTTGTTGTAAACCTCGGTTATCTCATCGAAATATTTACGCTCGTTCTTTACTATGTACTCTATTGTCGCATCGTCAAGCACTACCTGGCTGTATGCTGTGGCACAGGTTATGAACAGTATTACTGTCAATATAATCTTTTTCATAATCAGATGTTGAATTTAATGATAACTCCGCTATTCGCGGGTACTGTTACTGTTATCTTGTCAAATGGGTTGAGCGGCAACTGAAGCTCTTCTCCGGTAAGTAATTCAACAGCCTTGCGGGTGTTATTGTTGTATTCTATTCCAAAATAGGCAAACGCCTCCTCGGGGACTGTTATGCCGCACTCCCTTGCATTGTCGCTGAAATTGGTTGCAATGAGCAAAAGCTCGCTCTCTGTGCCACGGAGGTGGGTAAATGTGTGGTGGCTGTCGTAACAATCGCTGCAGGGGTTTGCATATTGCAGGCCGTAGAACTGTCCGCGGCTCAGTGCCTCTTCGCTGTTGCAGAGGTTGAGCAGGCGCGAATAGAATGCTTGCAATGCCTTTTCTTCGTCTGTCAGTTCCGTACCCTTGTAGTCGCCATTGCCTTTCCAGCGGCGCAGGGTGTCAACGCTCCAGTAGTCGAAGATGGTAGTACGCCCGTCGACTCCGCTGTAGCCCTCCTTGTCCATTCCACGCTCACCGAGCTCCTGGCCTGCATAGAGCATAAACGGTTCGGTGCCGGTTGTTGTCGAGACTATGAGCGCTGCAAGTGCACGCTCGGCCTTTGCTGCAAAGAAATCGGAAGCGATGCGCTGCTCGTCGTGGTTCTCGAGGAAGGTGAGCATATTGCCTCGTATGTCGGCAGTGCTCTCAAGCGGATAGGTTATGTTGTTGGCCGATGCTTGTCCGTTCATCACCGCACGAAGGGTGTCGTAGAGTCCTACCTTGTCGTAGAGGTAGTCGAAATGTCCGTCGCGGATAAATGAGCGGTATATATGTGGCTGATATATCTCACCTATAAAGATGATGCCCGGGTGGTCTGCCTTTACTTTTGGTACAGCCCAGCTCCAGAACTCCACAGGTGTCATCTCTACCATATCGCAACGGAAACCATCGATACCCTGTGATGCCCAGTATTGCAGTATCTTGAGCATCTTTACCCATGTGTCGGGTACGGGCGAAAAGCGGCGGTTGCCGGTGCGGTAGTCTATGCCATAGTTGAGTTTGACGGTGTCGTACCAGTCGTTGCGTCCGGGTGAACCGAAGCAGTCGTTGCCTGTTGCACGCAAGGGGCTTTCGCTGTACTCTTCGTCGGCGCAGTCCTTGGCGTCGAGGTTGCAGCCATAGGCGTGGTTGCCGAGGTAGTAGAAATTGTTGTGCCCGGCAAAGAAGGTGTTTTTATCGTCGTGCTCGCCAAAGCTGTATGTCCCACTGGGGGTGTTGTCGCTGCAGTAGTGGCGCGCAACGTGGTTGGGGATGAAATCCATTATCACCTTCATTCCGGCTTTGTGTGTGCGCTCTATAAGCGCCTTGAACTCTTCGCGGCGCTTGGCTACGTTGACAGCAAGGTCGGGGTCATTGTCATAGTAGTCCTTGATGGCGTATGGTGAGCCGGCCTCGCCCTTTACTATGGCAGGGTGGTCGGTTGCTATGCCGTGCTTGCTGTAATCGGTGCGGGTGGTGTGCTCTATGACACCAGTGTACCAAACGTGTGTGGCACCGAGGCTGCGTATCGCACGCAGTGCCTTGGCTGTGATGTCGTTGAATTTGCCGCAACCGTTCTGCTCGATTGTACCGCCTGTGACGCATTGTGCATTGCTGTTGCCGAAGAGGCGTGGCAGCATCTGGTAGATTATAATTCTTGACATTGTTGCTCTTGTGTTATAAGCCTGCAGCGGCTTTGATTTTCTTTATCAGTCCTTGTTGTACATTGCCCGGGCCGTACTCTGTGAAATCGGTCGCTCCGTCGGCAATCATCTGCTGTATGGTCTTTGTCCAGCGCACAGGAGCTGTCAGCTGTGCTATAAGGTTCTGCTTTATCTCCTGTGGCGATGTGTAGGGCTTGCCGTCGACATTCTGGTATACCGGGCAACGTGGTACCGAGAACTCGGTTGCGCTAATGGCAGCTTCCAATTCCTCTGCTGTCAAACGGAATTCATTCTCATGCTTTAAATTAATGATTACAGGCACTGCGTCAGCCATAACCGCACAGGGCTCGTAAGATACATAGCAAGGCTGGGGAATGATTACTTCATCTCCCGGATTTACCATACAACGAAGGGCAACGTCAATCGCCTCGGAACCGCCTACGGTTACAAGAATTTCGTTGATGGGATCATATTTGATTCCCTGCTTACGCATTATGTAATTGCTGATTTCACATCTTAATTCTTTTAAACCTGCATTAGAGGTATAAAAGGTTTTACCCTTTTCAAGGGAATAGATACCCTCATCACGAATGTGCCAGGGCGTATCAAAATCGGGCTCACCAACACCTAAGGAAATTGCATCCGGCATTTCACTTACGATGTCGAAAAACTTACGGATACCCGAAGGTTTTACATCAACAATTTTGTCTGAAAGCGGATTTCTCATGGTGTCATTTTTAACCTTTCATCGTTATTTGCCATAATGGTGCCATGGTCTTTGTATTTCTTTAAGATAAAATGTGTAGCAGTACTTAAAACGCTGTCCAAGGTAGAAAGCTTATCGGATACAAAGCTTGATACTTCCTTCAATGACTTACCTTCCAAGGTAATTAAAATATCATATGCTCCGGATAAAAGATATACCGCATTTACTTCGGGATAGTTGTAGATTCTCTCTGCAATGTGGTCAAATCCCTGGCCTCTCTGAGGAGTTACACGCACTTCAATCAAAGCACTTACCTTCTCAACGGAAGTTTTCTCCCAGTCAATCAAAGTATGGTATCCGCAGATAATCTTCTCTTCTTCCATTCTTGCGATTTCATTCATCAAATCCACTTCGCTCATTCCAAGCATAATGGCAAGTTCTTTTAAGTCGATTCTGCTGTTTTTTTCGATCATTTTTAAAATCTGTTCACGCATAATATATTCTCCTTATAATACATTAGGAATTAGAGAAGATTGAATCATACTAGAAGGCAAGGTTAATTTGCAAC
>CALBKR010000038.1 GCA_937896105.1 uncultured Bacteroidales bacterium | reverse complement strand
ACCTTGCACGTGTACTTGGCCCCGACGACTATGGCCCTATCGGTATGCTTGCCATCTTCACGGCTATAGCCGGTTCACTGCAGGACAGCGGTTTTGTCGCAGCGATAGCAAACCTCAAAAAGGCCACACACGACGACTACAATGCAGTCTTCTGGTTCAACATCATAATATCACTTGTGATGTATGCCATTTTGTATGTGTGTGCTCCGCTCATTGCCGATTTCTTTAACCAACCTATCCTTGTAGACCTTTCGAGGTACAATTTCCTTGGATTTGTTGTCGCAGGCTTCGGCATTGCCCCATCGGCCTACCTGTTCCGCGAACTCAAGGTAAAGCAAAAGTCGATAGCACTGATACTTGCCATAACAATTTCGGGAATAACCGGTATCGTATTGGCATTAAACGGGTACTCCTATTGGGGCATCGCTACACAAAGCATAGTTTATGTATTGGTGCGCACCGTCGTTTGCTGGTGGTTCACTCCCTGGCGTCCCAGCCTGAAGATAAACTTTGCACCGCTGAGATACCTCTTCGCATTCAGCTACCGCCTGCTGATTACCAACCTGTTCCAACGCTTCAACTGGAATATTTTCTCATTCATACTGGGAAAATATTTCACACGCTCCGATGTTGGCAACTACACCAAGGCTGCCGAGTGGTTCAATATGGGAGGCGAGGTTGTCAACGGAATGGTCAACGCTGTAGCACAGCCGGTGCTTGCAAAGGTTGTAGATGACAACGAACGCCAGCTACGCGTGTTCCGCAAGATGCTGCGTTTTACGGCATTTGTAGCCTTTCCGCTTATGTTAGGCCTTTCGCTCGTCTCAAAAGAGCTGATAACAGTTGTGATAACTGACAAATGGATTGAAAGCGCCGCTATGCTACAGCTTCTGGCTATATGGGGAGCTTTTATGCCATTACAGTCAATGTTCACCAACCTGCTTGTCAGCAGGGGCAAGGCCTCCATATTTATGTGGTGTACCATTATCCAAGGAGTACTGACCCTTACTTTGCTGCTCGCTCTGCACCCCTACGGCATAAGAAATATGATAATCGCGTATTGCATATTCAACGCTGTGTGGTTGCTTGTTTGGAACTATTTTGCAAGAAAAGAGATTAGCCTGACATTGCAGATGTTCTTGAGTGACACGCTCCCGTTCCTGTTGTTGGCAACCGGAGTTATGTTTGCCACATACCACCTGACAGCATCGATTAGCGGAGTATATGTCTTGTTAGCATCGAGAATCGCGATAGCAGCATCGTTGTATATCGGTATCTGCGCTATTGCACGTTGTAAGGAACTTAACGAAATAATCCAATTCCTGTTCAAACGGGGAACACTCCTGTAGTTATGAAGAAGATATTGTATGACAACCAGATGTTCACCTTTCAGCGCTTTGGAGGCGTAACAAGGTATTTTGCCGACCTTATGTACAACCTGCCGGCAAGTGAGTTCAGTGCAGATATACCTATGAGGTATTGCGAAAACCACTATGTCACCCAGACATACGGGCACAAATACGAACAGTTGAGCATTCCACGCAACTACCGTTGGCGCCGTCAGGTATATGGCTTCGTCAACAGGCAGATATCGAAATTCGCGATAAAATACAACAACTACGATATATTCCACCCAACATATTTCAGTCCATATTTCCTGAAGACAATAAAGGCGAGGCAAAAACCGTTCGTGCTGACAATACACGATATGACATTCGAGCGCTACCCACAGGATATACTCATCTATGACCGTACCATTCCGCACAAGAAGCGCCTCATCGCCGAGGCCGACCACATAATTGCCGTCAGCGAGAACACAAAACGCGACATTGTGGAGATATTGGGTACCGACCCCTCGAAAATCAGTGTCGTACACCACGGCTACAGGCCATCGGACAATGTTGCCAGCCAGCTTTTCGACAGGTATGTGCTATATGTGGGCGAGCGCAAGGGATACAAGAACTTCCTGCCCTGGCTATCGGCTATACGCCCCCTGTTCAACCTTGACCCGAACCTGAAGGTTGTGTGCACAGGCAGCCCGTTTACACACCCGGAACAGAAGCTCTTTGCGAAATGGAACATCAGCGACCGCCTGTTGCATATATCGGCCAACGACGCGCAGATGACCTCGCTCTACCGCCACGCGCTATGCTTTGTGTTTCCATCACACTACGAAGGATTCGGTATTCCCATCCTGGAGGCTTTCCACAACGGATGTCCCGTGTGCCTGAGCAACGCAAGCTGTTTCCCCGAGGTTGCTGGTGACGCAGCAATATTCTTCAACCCTAACGATGCACAATCGATGCAAGACACACTGAAGGAAGTCCTTGTAAGTTCGACCCTACGTGACGAATTGCGCAACAAGGGATTGTTGCGCAGCAAGGATTTTTCACTTGAGAGAATGGTAGAACAGACTTGTAATGTTTATCGTAAACTATAAGATAACCCGGATATGAAATCCTCAATCTCTGAAATATCACGTTTGCTGCCCATTGTACGCCGCCGGACAGGCGAGACACTTGTACGGTGGGTACAGAAACTGTTCAACAACGAGAAGATAGTGAAGGACATTTTCGGAACCAGGCGTGAACGCAAAGTGCTGATATGCTATCTGCCCGATGCATTCAAGGGGGGAGCACTTCCCAAGCACCACTCAAATTTCACCGAATGCTATACAGCAGCAGAGGCCTTCGACCGTTTAGGATACAGCGTCGACTGCGCATCGCCTAACAAACGTGGTATCGATTACAGCCATTACGATGTGGTGTTCGGCATCAATTGCCCTGCATATGCAGCATCATTCACGACCGACAGCAAGATAACACCCTTGCGCATTTTCTACTCTGTCGGGGCACACACCTTCTACAATTTCCGTGTCACAGCTGCGCGCAACAGGGAGTTTTTTGAGAGACACGGCAAATGGTTGCTATCATCGTGCCACTATGTACCGGGCAACGGAATGAACTACTATATGTCACGTTTGAGCGATGCTGTAATCTCGCTTGGCGACAGTTTCTTGACAAAGCAAATGGAAGCCGAGGGTGACAACACGGAGAAAGTGCGTCCGCTGTCGGCGTTCTATTTCAAGGTACACGAGCCCAAAGAAGAGAAGGATTTCACACATTGCCGCAACAATATCCTATGGTTCGGCAGTTCAGGAATGCTGCACAAAGGGCTTGACATAGCCATAGACTTTGCCATTGAGCACCCGCAGTTTACATTGCACGTCTGCGGTGGAAGCAGGCAAGAGCAGGAGTTCTGGAGCCATTACCGTAAAAGAATAGATGGTTGCCGGAATATACATCTGCACGGTTTTTTAAATATCGAGTCGGACAAATTTGCCGATGTACTCAACAATTGCGGGATATTGCTGAACCCATCGCTCTCCGAAAGTGGAGCCGTTGCCGTACTCAATGTTCTCGGCAATGGTGCGTTGCTGCCCGTCTACAGCAAGGGGACAGGTCTTGACATAGCCGATGCAGGCTTTGAAGTCGAAGATGTGACATACAAGGCCTTTGAAAAAGCATTGCTCTCGGTTGCACAAATGCCCGATGAGACGATAAGGCAGAAAGCCTGGAATGCCCACCGGCTGGTGAGCACGAAATACACGCTCGACAACTATCGTGAAACGATGTACCGCCACATAAAAGGAATAATTGAAAACAGATGATTATATGAAAACAACCTTTTTGGAAAGATTCAAATGGAAAAGTGCCGTACCGCACATCATTGCAGTACTGACATTCCTTGCACTGACACTGGTATATTTCAGCCCGGTACTCGATGGCAAGGACATCAAGCAGGACGACGCCATCGGCTCTATGGGATGGGGCAAGGACGCACGTGACTACCACGAAGAGAGCGGCGAATATAGCTACTGGTCGAACGCAATGTTCTCGGGTATGCCCTGCAACTACACATACTCGCCACAGCCCGAGAATGTATTCAAGCCTATCGGAGAGGTCGTGACTCTGAATGTCTTTGGAGCATCGTACAGGCACATAGGCTGTATATTCGCGACATTCATAGGCTGCTACATACTGCTGCTTGCACTCGGGTGCAAGCCGTGGCTCAGTATTGCCGGCTCCATTGTCTACACATTGGGCTCATATAATTTCATCATCATAGATGCCGGACATATGAACAAGAGCCTTGTGATTGCCACGATGGCTCCCGTGATAGGCGGTATAATACTATGCTACAGGCGCAAACTGCTCACAGGTGCACTTGTAACGCTAATCTTCGCCGGCCTCAACATCTATTGGAGCCACCAGCAGGTAAGCTACTACCTGCTGCTCACGGCAATTATAATAGCCATTGTATATTTCATTTATGCCTACCGCGAGAAGTGGCTGCCATACTATTTCAAAGCAACAGGAGTGCTTGCCGTCATAGCATTATTGGCAGCTGCTCCTGCCATCGGTATCCTGCTCCCGACCAGCGACTATGCAAAGTCGTCAATGCGCGGAGGCTCGGAACTGGCCGAAGATGGAGAGTCTGACGGCCTTGACACCGACTATGCCTTTGCCTGGAGCTACGGCAAGGCCGAGAGCCTTACACTGCTTGTGCCAAACCTTTACGGCTCGGCATCGGGCATAGACCAGGATAGCGAGTTCTTCGAATATCTGAAAAAGAATATCAACGATATCAGAGAAGATGTATTCTATGCCTGGAACGACAAGATTGCTGAAAACTACGCAATGCAACTGGCCGAGATGAATCCCGGAGTGAGCGATGCCGAGATCGCAAAGCATTATCAAAAAGCACAGAAAGGAAG
>CALBKR010000037.1 GCA_937896105.1 uncultured Bacteroidales bacterium | reverse complement strand
AACTAAAAACTCTCCCTCTAAGTTAGGGGGAGTCCCGCAGGGGAGGGGGTCTGTGGAAAGATTTGTAGATAACAGAGAATAGATATGAATAATAGTGTAACACATCTTAAGAGTAAGGCTTTTGCGGTGAGGGTAATACGATTCTACAAGTATCTCACCGAAGAGAAACACGAGTATGTGCTTGCCAAGCAGATTCTCCGCTCGGGTACCAGTATCGGTGCTAATGTCCGTGAAAGTTACTCTGCACAGAGCAAGGCCGATTTCATCAATAAACTACACATAGCACTGAAAGAGGCTGATGAGACGCTCTACTGGCTCGAACTGTTCGTAGAGAGCGAAATTATTACTCAATCCGAGTTCGATTCGCTTGCAGCCGACCTTAAAGAGATAAGCGCATTGCTCGCTTCAAGTATTAAAACTTCAAAGAACAATAAATAATATGAATTATAAAATATTAGATGATATGAAAACTACGAACATTAAAAAAGTAAATTACAGTATAATATCTGTACTCTGTACTCTGTTCTCTGTACTCTTCATTTCTTGCGATCAGCAAGAAATCGAGTCGTTCGACTCGCTCAAAGACACTCCCATCACCGTTATAGCCGGTGTGGAGGGAATGTTGACCCGTGCAGGGTATGAGGGTACAAGTGTACTCCCCGAGACTTTTTACCTGAGCATTACACAGGACACCGAGGATGCAACCTCGAAGTACAACTACACCAATTTGTTGATGACCAGGGGTGCGGACAATACCTACACTGCTCCTGCAAGTGCTAACCTGTTGTGGAAGGACAGCAACCGTGATGTAGCAGTCAATGCCTACACTACCGATGGCACAACCTTCACCGTGCAGACCGACCAGAGCACAACAGATGGCGTACTGGCCAGCGACCTTTTAGGAGCTATAAAAACAGAAGAAAATAGCGACATCACTATATCTGGAGATAACATCAGCATTAATTTCCGTCACCTGCTCTGCAAGCTCGATGTAACTTTCTCGTGGGGAACAGAATTGGCTACTGCTACCGACAAAGCCATCAAGAGCGTAATGTATCAGGGCTTCGGCACAGATGTTACGCTCGACCGTGAGGCTTGCACTGTTACCAGCGGAACTGCCTCTGCCGACATCAAGGCATACGTTAATGAGCTTACCTCCGAAGCCATCTTTGCCCCTCAAATGGGTGAGAATCCGAAGGTGGTTATCACTATCGATATCGACGGCGTTGACCGCGTGTTCTCGATTGGCGTTACAGCACCAGCCAATGGCTTCGCTTCCGGCAACCGCTACACCATGAATGTTACCATCGGCGGAACATCTGTAGAGAACGGTTCGGTTACGGCTACCCTTGCCAACGGATGGGAAACAGGGGATGCCAATGGCGAAGCGGATGGTACAACAGGAAATATGGCAACTAATTAATGATTAACTTGTCATCCTGAGCAACGCGAAGGATCTGAATACAAAAAACAATGCCATACAGATTCTTCACTTCGTTCAGAATGACACAAACCAAGAAACAATGAAGACATATAAATACATCACCCTTGCGACCCTCGCCCTCGGCTTTGCAGCTTGTACGCAGGACGACGACTTCGCGCCGCAGCAGGAGGACATCGTAAAGATTGCGTCCGCCAACATCGCCACCGAGGTGCAGACCCGTGTCAATACCCTCGCTGATGGCACACAGTGGGAAAACACCGACCAGATTCTCTTGGTAAACAACAGCCGCACCAACAAGAATAGCGGTACATATACTTACAATAACAACGCATGGAGCCTGACCAGCGACATCGTGCTCTATGCATCGGGCACCAACAGCTTCACCGCCTACTATCCGGCAGTGGTAGATTTTACCCTGCCTACCGACCAGAGCGACGAGGCGAAAATCAAGTCTGCCGACCGTATGACAGCCACTGCCGATGGTGTAGCCAAGGGCGAAGCCGTAGCGCTCAGCTTCGAGCGTGAGAATTCGATGGTGACCATCACTCCAAGTTTCAATACCGAGTTTGGCGACGATGCAACCATCAGCAGTTTGCAGATTGCCGGCATCACTCCTTTTCATCTTGCGGATGCAGAGGGCTACAAAGCCATCATCGCCCCTGCTACAACAGGGTTTGAGGTAACAGTCAAGGTTAAAGTAGGAGAAACAGAACAGTCGCTCACCGCCAACACTACCACCGCGATAGAAGCAGGCAAGCACTACACCTTCAATCTCACCGTAGGTAAGGTTGCCGTGGGCATCACCAGCGTCAGCGTCAATAACTGGACAGAAAAGCCTGTCACCGGTGTAGAAACCGAGCAGGAGGCATTCGTCTATAATCCTGCAACAAATACTTACGAAGTTCATCTCTCCAGAGGAATGCAGGCTGCGATAGACGCTGCCGAACTGACAGGCACTGCTGAAAATCCGGCAACAGTTACTCTGCTGGCAGATATGGATGTGGAGGGTACACCGAATGAGTATGGTGATATTGAGCAAGATATACTCGTTGATGGTGGTGTAATTGTCCTTGACTTGAATGGGCATACCCTTAAAACTGCCAACACAAGTGATAATTGTTTGGTTGGTTTGCGGAATGGCGCAACGCTGATTGTCGATGACAGTTCTGAAGAAAAATCAGGAAAGATGATTACCTATGACAAAACATCTGATGTAATATTCGCTGATAATGGCAAGTTGGTTATAAACGATGGTACTTTCGAAGGAACCTATGTTATAAGAGGAATGGATAATAACTCTACCATCGAAATCAATGGTGGAACCTTTATAGGAACAAATAGTGCGATGTATGCCCAAAGCTCTATTCTGACCATTACGGGCGGTACATTTACCGGGGGTAGTTCTGCTTTATACTTAAATTCGCGCGGTAAACCGACGATTACCGGTGGTAGTTTCTCAGGAGGAAAATATGACATCAATACAGCCGGATTGACATGTTTTCTCTCTTACAATGAAGAAACAGGTGAAGGACCTACCTTCCCGGGCGGACTCAGCATTGCCGGAACATCCAACAATCTGAACGCTTTGCTCGCAACCGGAGCAGCGTATTATGGTGCGAATGGCAATCAGTTGACTTTGGGAAACGATGCTACTACTTGTGAAGGCGATGTAACCGTGAAGATAGTAAATGAATAATCAAGAAGTAATTTCAAGAATTATGAAGAAAACATATCAATATATAGCCTTGGCGGTGCTGGCACTTGGAATGGCAGCCTGCACGCAGGAGGATTTCACTCCGCAGGGCAATCAGAAGGATTCTCCTCTTACCATTGCTTTGGCTGGCGTGGCGGAACTGACTACACGTGCAACCATCAACAATGATTACCTCGAAGGGGGAAGCATCGGTGTATTCGTGACTTCCACTACCGACAATGACCGCTACAGTGGCAACAACATCAAGTGGACCTACGGCAACGATGGTTGGAAACTGGAGGACGCTACCGTGGTACTCTTCGAGAACAATGGCGAGAAGCAGCAGATAGCAGCTTACTATCCTTACAACGAGAATTTGGGGATTGGTAATGTGTATAGCATCACCCTGCCCGAAGCATACGATGAGAATTACGAGAACT
>CALBKR010000036.1 GCA_937896105.1 uncultured Bacteroidales bacterium | reverse complement strand
TGATGATTGTACGCGGTCCCGAGAAATGGTGGCTTTTGGCAGCAACACTCTTCTCACTGATACTTGCCTGGGGCAGCAACCTACCTGGAATAAACAATTTCCTGTTTGAGTATATGCCGCTCTACAACAAGTTCCGTGCACCGTCAATGGCACTGGTTGTCACTACACTAACAATGTCAACACTTGCCATACTTGCTGTAAAGCGCTTTATGGTGCCTGACAATAGGATTACCCCTAACAAGGAGAGTTGGCTGACAATAGACAAGGCACTTTACATTGCTCTTGGCATTACAGGCGGCATTGCACTGCTGTTTGCAGTAACACCCGATACATTCTTCGACTTTACATCGTCAAAGGACACCATAATAGCCGAGATACCCGAAGTGCACGCAAAGCTTATCTCGATGCGCAGGGAGATGTTCACCTCCGATGCCTTGCGCTCGTTCTGGTTCATCGCCGGAGCCGCCACACTTATGTACATATACAGGCGAACCAAGATGAAAAACATCTATTTCGTTGCAGCGCTTGGGGTGCTGTTCCTGTTTGATATGTGGCCTGTGTGCAAACGATTTGTCAACGATGAGAAATTTATGCCCAAGAAGGAGACCACAGCGATACGTGAAACAGCAGCCGACAGAGAGGTTAAGAGATTGGCCGGAGACGATGTACACTACCGTGTATACAACCAGACCGACCCCAATGGTCCCTTCAATGAGGCATTCACATCATACAAGCATAAGTCGATAGGCGGATACAGCCCTGCAAAGTTGGCACGTTACCAGGATTTGATTGAGGCCTACCTTGCAAAGGAGAATGAAAATGTGATTTCAATGCTCAATACACGTTTCTTCATCACCCCCGATGGCGTACAGGAGAACCATAGAGCATTCGGCAACTGCTGGCTGGTCGACAACATCGAGTGGGTAGGAAACGCAAAAGAGGAGATTGCTGCAATTGAAAATGTCGACACAGTGACAGCCTACATAGACAAGATGTGGATGAAGGCTGTCGATAACCCAGAGCAGTACAACAACAGTGCAGAAGGAACAATTGAGTTGACCGAGTACCGTAACCCCGGCAACATTGTTTACCATAGCAGCTGCGAGGCACCAAAGATGGCTGTCTTCTCCGAGGTCTACTACAAGACCTGGAAAGCATATATCGATGGTAAAGAGGTAACACCTATCCGCGCCAACTATGTGCTGCGTGCACTGCCCATCCCGGCAGGAGAGCACACCATCGAGTTCAAGTGTGTCGACGAACTTATGATAAAGAGCCACGAATGGTCGCATTGGATGTCTTTGTTAGTAGGCTTTGCAATTGCCGGGCTCATAGGATTCGGCATCTACCGCATCGTTAAGGAATAAAGACAATCAAAAGGCATTATGCAACCCAAGTTTTCCATAATAACCATCACCTACAATGCAGCATCGGTCATCGAGCCGACGCTGCAGAGCGTGCTGGCGCAGACATACAGGAATTATGAATACCTGCTCATCGACGGCGGTTCAAAGGATGACACCGTTGCTAAGGCCAAAGCAAGCGGCATAACCTTCGCACACATCATAAGCGAACCCGACAAAGGGCTTTACGATGCTATGAACAAAGGCATTGCACTTGCCACAGGAGATTACCTCTGTTTCCTGAATGCCGGTGACAGTTTCTTTGCCCCCGACACACTGCAGACCATAGCCACCGCAGCCAATAAGGAGAAGACCCTGCCCGATGTGCTGTACGGTGAGACTGCCGAGGTTGACAAAGCACGCAATTTCGTGCGGATGCGCCGCCTGAAAGCTCCCAAGGAGCTTAACTGGCGCAGTTTCAAGGATGGAATGATGGTGTGTCACCAAGCCTTTTATGCCAAGCGCGAAATAGCACCTATGTACGACCTCAAGTACCGCTTCTCATCCGATGTCGACTGGTGCATCAAAGTTATGAAACGCTCGTCAAGGCTTGTAAATGTCAACGCAACTGTTATAAACTACCTGCAGGATGGCCTGTCGATACAGAACCACCGTACATCGCTCAAGGAGAGGTTCTGCATAATGAGCAAGCACTATGGCCTGTTGCCAACCATAGCAAGGCATTTATGGTTTATACTCCGTGTGGTGATAAAGAGATAACAAAAAAGAACCAGAATAAACTTATAATATTAACCATTATGTTTTCAAAAGAGACTTATATCCAGCGCCGTAAGGTACTGAAAGA
>CALBKR010000035.1 GCA_937896105.1 uncultured Bacteroidales bacterium | reverse complement strand
TCCGCTTATAACGCATCGTTTTCCGTTGAGTGAGATTGAGGAAGCCTATCGTATTTTCGAAAATAAATCGGATGGGGTAATTAAAGTATCAATATTGACAAACAACTATGAAGACATTGAGTAAAAACGCTATTATAGGCTATTCGGCCGGTATTATTACCGGTATCACATACGGACTCAACCCGTTGTTTGCCGTGCCTTTGATGAATAACGGTGCAACCATTGAGTCGATACTGTTCTTTCGATACTCGTTCGCCGTTGTTATGCTTGGCGCGTTCCTCATACTTACCAAACAGAGTTTCAGGATAACGGTAAGACAGGCAGGTGTGTTGCTCGCGCTCGGTCTGCTATATACGTCAAGCAGCATCTTCCTTTTTGAGGCATACAACTACATCGCATCAGGATTGGCTACTACGCTGATATTCCTTTATCCTGTGCTGGTGGCGATTATCATGGTCTTTCTGCGTGTCGTTCCTTCGTGGCCCGTGTGGCTTTCCATTGCCGCAACATTTGGCGGCGTGATAATAATGACACAAGGGAGTGAAGGCGATTCGCTAAGCCCTGTCGGTGTAGCCCTATCCTTAGGCTCGGCATTGGTATATGCTCTGTTTATTGTCATCATAAACCGCAGCAAGGCTATTGCCCCAATATCCAACACACTGTTGACGTTCTATTCCCTCATGGTCGGAGCAATCGTATTTTTGGGTAAAATAACTTTTTCGGATACGGCAATTTCCGCCGGGATTACAACAGGTGGCGATTGGCTGAACTTAATAGGCTTGGCCCTATTGCCAACTATTGTTTCAACTGCCACATTAGCCATAGCAACCCGAAACATAGGTGCAGCCAAGGCCTCAGTGTTAGGAGTGTTTGAACCTATTACAGCTATCCTTATCGGTACGCTGATGTTTGGCGAACCTTTGACTACGAACATTCTTTTGGGTATCGGCATTGCCATTGTCGCTGTAACCTTTATGATTTCTGTAACAAAACGATAAGGTTAGAATCAAAATTATTATTTGAAGAAACAATGACAGCACCCCGGATAGAAAACTCCACCAAAGAAGAGCGCCGAGCCTACGTGATCGATGCCTGGAAATGCCTTAACGATTGTGAGGCGTGTGGCAAGTGTCGTATCCTGAAAGGACGCGACCCCGAGACACTATATGCCGACTACATAAACGGCAAACGCAGCTATATGGATATCACACTGGAGTTAAGGAAGCTATAACAAATATAGAAACTTTTTTCTTACTCAGTTTTCAGTTAGGATACTCTCTATCTCTTGCAGTTCCTCTGCGGTAAAGGCAGGGCTTTGCAGGGCGAGGAGGTTCTTCTGCATCTGGGAGACGGAGCTTGAGCCAATGATTACACTGGTTACTCTTTCGTCGTTAAGTATCCACGCAAGGGACATTTCGGCAAGCGTCTGCCCACGGCGCTTGGCGATGTGGTCGAGAGCTTGTATCTGCGCAATGCGTTTCTCTGTCAGTGCCTCTTTCTTCAGGTGTCCGCCATGGGCTATGCGCGAGTCGCTCGGGATGCCGGCGAGGTATCGCCCGGCGAGCAGCCCCTGTGCCAGGGGTGAGAAGACAATGAAGCCTGCACCACTCTCCCGTGCCTGGTCAATGATACCGCTCTCCTGTGGCTCACGGTCGATGAGGTTGTAGCGTCCTTGATATATAAGACAGGGCACATCGTGTGCAGCGAGGTAGTCGTATGCCACACGGGCAGCCTCCTTTGGCCAGCGCGAGATTCCCACATACAGTGCCTTGCCCCTGCGCACGATATCCACAAGCGCCTGCAGTGTCTCTTCGAGCGGCGTGCAGGGGTCGTAGCGGTGGCTGTAAAAGAGGTCGACATACTCCAGATTCATTCTCTGCAGGCTCTGGTCGAGGCTTGCCATAAGGTTCTTGCGCGAGCCCCAGCTGCCATAAGGCCCCGGCCACATATCATAGCCGGCCTTGGTGGAAATGATCAGCTCGTCGCGATATGCTCCCAGATCTTCCTTCAGAATCCGCCCGAAGTTGATCTCGGCAGCTCCTTCCGGAGGACCGTAGTTGTTGGCAAGATCAAAGTGGGTGATGCCGTTGTTAAATGCAGTGAAGCACATCCGGCGCATATTGTCAAAACATCCGGTGCTTCCGAAGTTGTGCCACAGGCCGAGCGAAAGCGCGGGCAGCTTCAGGCCGCTTTTGCCGCAGCGGCGGTATTCCATTTCATCGTATCTTTTCTCGTTTGCAA
>CALBKR010000034.1 GCA_937896105.1 uncultured Bacteroidales bacterium | reverse complement strand
GCGTTCAGGCAGATAGCCATTGCGTTGATGGTGAAATCGCGTCGGTTCTGGTCGTCCTCGAGTGTGCCGTCCTCCACAATGGGGTTACGCGAGTCGCGGCTGTAGCTCTCCTTGCGTGCACCCACGAACTCAATTTCGTGTCCTTTGTACTTTACCTGCGCCGTGCCGTAATTTGCATACACGGCAAGGTGCGCCCCGCGCCCGAGCTTCTTGCTGAATGCACGTGCCATCTCAATTCCTTTGCCCACGACAACCACATCGATGTCGGTCGACGGGCGTTCAAGGAAGATGTCGCGTACGTATCCGCCAACGACATAGCACTCCCTACCGAGCTCGTCGGCAGTCTCCGATATCTTGCGGAAAATCGGTGTGTCGAGCTGTTTGCAAAGTTCTTCTCTTGTTGGCTTATACATAGTGTCTGTTTTTGTCTCCGTAAAGATACTCAATTTGACGCTATAAATAAAATGATGGCAGTTAAAACTGCTGAATATCCTGCAGTCAGGAGCAAAAAAGGTTGCTGTTTTCTTCAAATCACGGTAGATAAATGCTACATTTGTAGAAAATTTGCATTCTCTCTATGAAAAATATATTCAGGACATTATCGCTGTCTGCTCTCTTTCTGGCTTTGTTCTCCTGTGGTTCTAAGGTTGAGAAGCCGGCTGCGGACCTCTTGTCACAGGCACGTGTGGCCTATGAAAACGGTAACTACAACAGTGCACGTGTGTTGCTCGACAGTATAAAGATTGTTGCTCCCAAGGCCTACAAGACACTGCGTGAGGCGGAGATTATGCGCCGTCGGGTTATGATTAAGGAGAAAGAACGAGATGTAGCCTTTTTAGAGAGTGAGATGCGGCAGTTGGTCGCAAAGCGCGATTCGCTTGCATCGGGTTTTACATTCAACAAGGATAAACGTTACCAGGATAGGGGTTACTACACTGTGCCTTCGCAGGCGATATCAAAGAATGCGCAGAACAACTTTCTTCGTGCCAGTGTCTACGAGGATGGTGTTATGTTTCTGACATCCTTCTATCGTGGCAAGAGTATAAGGCACACTACTGTGAAACTCAGTTCGGGCGGCACGTACGTGTCGTGTGACAGGCCTTTCCTTGAGAGGAACTATAAGGAACTCGGTGTTAACAATGAGCGTCGCGACTACAAGTATGGTGAGGATGACGGTCTTGTGGATTTTATTCTTGCAGCAGGAGGAAAGATTGATGTGGAACTGTCGGGAAGCAAGGGCAAGGCAAGCTACACTATGCGCTCTTCGGATGCCGAGGCTGTGCGTCGTGCACTTGAGCT
>CALBKR010000033.1 GCA_937896105.1 uncultured Bacteroidales bacterium | reverse complement strand
ATGAGGATTTTGAAGGCAAACGTAACACAGAAATTTACTTTTTAGTCACCCCCTTGTTTGATGTAGCTTATGTCTATTCTTGTTCATTTGTTTTGAACTCGCCATTTGTCTTAAGAAGCTGTTTGAATTTCTAAAAAATATTTTCTTATAGAAGCCGTATCGTTTGTTTCGCTGTTTTTTATATTCAAAAACCGGCACGTATCACTGCGCGCTATCACTTCACCACAACCTTGACACCTGCTACCATATATACTCCGGAGGAGAGGTCGAAACGGTGAGAATCGTTTACAATTGCACCGGCAACCTTGCGGCCGGCAACATCATAAACGGCAACCTCACCCGGGAACGGAAGCGACACAACCACACCACCATCGACAACCTGCACATCGGCTAATGCATCACCGAAAACATCGACAACGCCCACTGTACCGTCAGTGTTTTTCATTCCATTCATCTGATAGACACGCACCCAGTCGAAACGGGTCTCGTAGGTATGGTTCACATCGGCATCCTTGGCCCAAGAGCCATTGCCGACACTCTGATTAAGTATCAGGTGGAAATGTTTGTCGAACGGCCACTGCCCCTGGCTAAGATAGGACGCATTTGTTGATTTTGCATAACGGCCGACCTCCTTACCGTCGACATACCATACGAGTGAATTCTCATCCCATTTAAGGCCGTAGGTATGATAGCGATCATAATTTACACCTGTATTGAAACTCGACTTCGGATTGTTCTTGTTTCCAAGGTCATAGCTCCAGTTGCTGTGAATTGTGTGATATGAGCGGCCGTCGGTATCAATTGCCTCCCAGATATCTATCTCACCACAGTCGGGCCAGCCGGCCGACTGATCCTCGGGCATCATCCAGAATGCAGGGAAATGACCTATCCAGGCATTGCTAAGGATACGCGCCTCGACATAGCCGTATGTAAAGCCGAAACGTCCATTGCTCTTTATGCCACCTGTAATCATCGGCACAGGGTCGCTCTCCTGGTCGGGGTTAGGAATTGCACGTGTGACAAGGTCTCCACCCTGCAGATAGACAACCTCCTTGCTGTCGCTGAGCCAACGGTTCCAGGTTGCGCCGTAGCGCTGGCAGCGCATCCACTTCTCGTCAAGCGGCTGTAGTCCTCTGCATTGAACTCATCGCTGAAGACAAGCTGCCACTCACCGCCCTCCTCAGGCTCGAATGTTGCATAAAGAGCAACATCGCCGACAACACACGATGCAGCGACAACAGCCTTGTTGTAGACATTCACTAACAGTTCCTCCTCGCTCCACTGGCGGTTGCCGTTTACATACTGCGCACCGTCAAGATTGTGGCCATAACGTGCCACCAGCTTGCTGCACTCATATCCCGGGGCGCCGCGCAAAACGACTGTAAACATCTTATGTACGTCTACCGTCATTGGCAAGGCTGTATTATCCACACCATCTATGCTGCCGTTATCGGTATAAAGTGTAAGTTTCTTGGTATTGCCAACAAGGTTTATCAAATAATCAATAACAATGCCATTATCGGCAACTATGGTTTCGGAACCGCCGGGATTAATGTTATCGGTATCCAGCTTCAGGCGCATTCGATACATACCATCGGGGATTGCATCGTCAAAGACATAAGTGGGAAGAGTCACTGAAGAAGCTTTTTGAGCAGGATTTCCCTTGCTGTCCACACCATTGTGGCAAGAGAACGCGACAAGTTCGCTCGAGATAGCCGGCAAGCCATTCGTATTCAAAAGAGCTACGAACTTGCCGTCATTGTTAAGGTCAATGTACATATACACATTCTTGAGTTCCTTGCCAAGGGTATTTGTTATTTTCACATCCAGATGCCGAACCCCTACAAGCGGGATATTGTATTCATCGGCAAAATTGCGATATGCATCTGTGTCATTGTAACAGCCTTGCTCTTCTCCATTCAATATCACTTCGCAAGAGAACGCTTCAGGAACCTGCGCATCCTTGTCGAACGAGAGCGCGTAGTCCTCGCCGCCTTCACCGTCGCCGGCCTGTACAAACTCTGCTGTGATTCTCAAATCACCATCCACCATATTGGCCGGTATTGTTATTTTGCCATCCTTCACAAAAGCACCCGAAACAACATCCTCGCGCCACTGCTTTACACCGTGGATGACCTTATCTCCATCGAGATTATGACCGTGATGTATTGTTATAGCATCGAGCATATAGCCATCGGCAGGGTTCACCGCAAGCACAAGAGGCTCGCCGAAGGCAACCTTTGCAGGCAATGCCTCGCCCGTAGCTGACAAAAGCGAACCGTTATTTGCGGTTACCGAAAGAGCACCCTCAGCGGCGTGCACATTGAGAACAGCATCACATATAGCACCGCCGTTCTTTATTATACCATTGCCATCTTCGGCACGGCCGGCCGGGTCAATAGATGCCCAGTCGACCTTGTAGCGCATACGGTAGAAACCTGGCGCAAGGCTGGCCGGCAATGTAAATGCAGGAGGGTTGAGCACATTGGCATTGTTCACCCTCTCGCCTTTGCTGTTATAACCTACGCCAGAGCCTAGATTGGGTTCTGCATACGAAAAAGCCACTGCATCATTTTCTTCGGGTAGTGTTCCATCACTATTGAGCACGACATCGAATGCGCCGTCCATTCCACGGTCAAGATATACAAAGCCATTCATCCAGTCACCTGTGAAGCCGAAAGAAGGTGTGAGCTGCTCGCCCGGCATAGCCTCAAAGCAACCGCTTGTCACGCTGCTGTACACCTTCAACG
>CALBKR010000032.1 GCA_937896105.1 uncultured Bacteroidales bacterium | reverse complement strand
GGGTATTATGCCTTCTGTGACCAGGACGATGTGTGGCTGCCCGAGAAGTTGAAACTGACAATGGAAAAGATGCAGTCGGTGGAAAAGGCCAATCCTGGCAAGCCGGTCATAGTGCACACCGATATGTATGTGGTTGATGAACGGCTGAATATTGTACACGATTCATTCTGGCGCTCATCGGGCTTGCGTCCCGATATCTTGTGCACGTTTCCCTATCTGTGTGTCTGCAATAGCGTCAACGGCTGCACGATAGTGATGAACAGTGCTGCCCGTGAGCTTATTCTTGAAAAATATGTAGAACAGGAACTTATAATACACGATGTGATATCGGCTCTCACAGTGTCATATTATGGCGGCATAATAGATTATGTCGAGGCTCCGACTGTTTTGTATCGGCAACACTCCTCGAATGTGGTAGGCGCTGTTGCCTACAGCAAGGGTAGGGCGATAAGGAACAGGCTTGCGAATATCGTAAAGGTTCTCGGTAGAAACGTGAAGGTATATAAAGCTGTGAATAGAATTGGTAGGATAAATATTTTCAGTTATCTTTACCACAAAGTGAAATATATGATCATACGTTAGTTATGCGCCCCAAGATATCAATAATAACTATAACATACAACAGCCAGGATACCGTAGAGGAGACGATTAAGAGTGTTGTATCGCAAGGGTATCCAAACTTGGAATATATAATAATAGACGGTGCATCTACCGATGCGACAATGGCTGTTGTCGAAAAATACCGTGACAAGATTGCAAAGGTTGTATCGGAACCGGATAAAGGCATCAGCGATGCATTCAACAAGGGCATCACAAATGCAACAGGTGATGTAATCGGTATAATAAACTCCGATGACATATTGTTGCCCGGTGCTTTGGATAGGGTCGCAGAGGCCTATGAAGAGGGTGTCGGGGTGTATCGTGGCAATATATTCGTTTGGGATAGTGCTAGCAATACCAAGATACAGGCTGTTCCTTCTATGAAGTTCCCTCTTCACACATTCAAGAAACGTATCGTGTGTCATCAAAGCACTTTTGTTGCAAAATGGGCTTATGAGAAGTATGGCCTGTTCAAGACACATTTCAGGTTTATGATGGATGTAGATTTGCTTATACGCTTCTATGAGGCCGGTGTTAAGTTCAAATATATTCCATCGGAGCTGGCGATGTTCCGTCTTGGCGGTGTTACCAGCAGCTCATTCCGCAAGAAATTGGGTGAATTGGAGATCCTGTTCCGTGAGAATGGTGCCGGTTGGCTGTATGCCAAGAGTCACGTGGTGCTGTTTGTTATTACAAACTCCATCCTGAAGCTGGTGCGTGCCCTCGGGCTTTCGCTTTTTGTAAAGAAGATAAAGTTCCGGTTGTGCCGATAATGTGAATAAATGGCAGTTTTTTGACGCGTCTCTATTGTAAAAACAGTGAAAAAGTGAGATGTGGTTAAAATAAATGTGCAAAAATTATAACGGTAGAAAAAAACATTGTAATTTTAACACACACACATAGCATCGGTATTGTGTGCATTAGGGAAATAGATAGTGTAATAGAATGCGTGTATTGCAGATAATAACCTTGTGTGAGTTGGGCGGCGCCCAATCGGTCGTTGCAAATATTGCCAATAGTCTTTGCAATGGCCACGATGTTATTGTAGCTTCCGGTGAGGGCGATGGCAAGATGTGGGATATGCTTGACAAGAGGGTTGAGCGCGTACACTGCAGGCATCTGCAACGTAAGCCTTCGTTGCTTGGCGACTTGCGCACGCTGTATGATTTCTGGCGGTTGTACCGCAAGTACAGGCCGGATATAATTCATCTGCACTCGTCGAAAGCCGGGATGCTCGGCCGTATGGCTTTCCCAAGAAAGAAAATCGTGTATACGGTTCATGGTTTTGATTCGGTTCGTGTAGCACATCGTTCATTTTTGTTCCTTGAGAAGATTATGCAACGTTTCTGTAAGGCGATTGCAGCCGTAAGCCGGTATGATGAACGCTATCTTTTGGCCGAAGGTATCAAGAGAAATGTATTGACTGTATATAATGGAACTTCAGTGCCGGGGACAAATGAAAATCTCTCTTTCGGCTTGACTGGAAAGTATAAGAAGACTGTACTATGTATTGCCCGTATTTCTCCGCAGAAAGATTGTGCATTATTTCTTAAAATAGCATCATTGCTGCCTGATTATGCTTTTGTGTGGATCGGTAATCTGGAGAGTGTCGACGAGCATCCGGACAATGTATATTTCTTGGGTAATATACCTAATGCGGCAAGGTATGTTTCTATAGCCGACCTGTTTGTGCTGCCGTCAAACTACGAAGGCCTGCCTATTGTCATTATTGAGGCAATGAGTCTTGGCAAGCCGGTAGTGGCCTCTGATGTAGGTGGTGTCAGCGAGCTTGTACACAATGGTGTAAACGGATATGCATTGGAGAATAATGCAGCTCTGTTTGCCGAAAAGATAAGCTGCATACTTGAGAACCGTGAGGTCTATGATGCTATGTCAAAGGCTTCGAAGGAGATGTACGAAAAGGACTTTACCGTAGACAAAATGGTCGATGGCTATAAGAATGTCTACAATAAAGTCCTTGGTAAAGAGTGTTTCTGACAGTCTGTTTACTCCTCGACTTCACAACCGCTGAACAGGAAATCCTTCTCGGCAACATCCTTGGAGAATGTGTAGTATGTCATCTCGGCAGTTGAGCGCACCTCGCCCTCGTATCTTATCTCGGCCTCAATGAACACGAACATAAGCTTGACCTCCTTTACGCGTCCGCGTATCTCAATCTTTATCTCCTTTCCTGTGGGTATCGGTTTCTTGTACTTTATGTTCAGGTTGGTTGTCATTCCCGATGTCTGGAACTTGCGTGCGATTATCCATCCGCCGATTTCGTCGAGCAGTGTCGCCTGTATGCCTCCGTGCAGGGTGTCGAGCCAGCCCTGGTAGTTGTCTCCGGGCGTCCAAATCGATACGATGTCATCGCCATCCTCATAGAATTCCATTTTCAGTCCGCACGGGTTGGTCGGTGCGCAGGCAAAACAGTTGTAGCCTTTGTCAGTAAGCCCAAGCCAGGGGTTTATAATCTTCTTCATAGGTAAATTGAGAAGTTGTTTAAATTTCTAAAAAAAAGTTTTATTATATTGGAAGCTGCTATTTCGTTGTCTTTTATGTTCAAAAATGCCTGTTTCCCTCTTTTTTTCGGTTACGTAGCCCGCTACGCGCCCTCAAAAAAATATAAAAATATTCTATTTTTGACCTATAAAAACTTAACGATATAAATTTAAACAACTTCTGAGTTTATGTAGCGACAAAGTTAGCATAGTTTGCGCAATTTTTCTGCTTTTTTTAAAATCTTAATAATTGTCTGTCGGTTTTGAACAATCCTGTTGCTGTTTTTTATTAAATTTGAGATAAATCCCGAAAATATTCCAGGTGGTAAACAGCACTCCTTCGTAGTGCTAAAGCACCAATCGTCGTAAGCGACGCTTGTTTTGCGTTGTCGCTTTGAAAAATATTGAAATGAACTTCATATTTTTCGCCCATTTGTTCGTATTTTTGCGGTAATTAAATCAGACAATTATGAGAAAAATATTTTTATCGCTACTGCTGCTTGCTTTTGCGGTGAACGTAAATGCGCAGCTGCTTTACAGGATAACCGGTAAGGGACTCGAGAAACCGTCGTATATAATCGGTACATATCATATTGCCCCGGCTTCGTTTGCCGATTCGATACCCGGCGCACAGGCAGCGCTCGAAGCCGTTGAGCAGGTCTGCGGCGAGGTTGTTATGAGCGAGATGGAGAGCCGTGAGAGCCAGAAACGGGTGAAGACAGCAATGACATTGCCCGATCGCAAGTCACTCGCCGATGTGCTTTCGGAGAGCGAAATGGAGGCCGTAAATGCTTATATGAAACAGACAATAGGAATGGATTTGACAAATCCGCTGCTGAAAAAGGAGATGGGCTCTCTCACTCCTGCAGCGCTTGCTACCCAATTGCAACTGTTGCAATATATAAAGATGACTCCCGGTTTCAACCCGATGAAACTCATTGATGCCTATTTCCAGAAAGCGGCTGTGAAAGCAAAGAAACCTGTAATAGGCTTCGAGACAGTGGATTTCCAGATAAATCTGCTCTATGAGAGCGTTACCCTTGATCGTGGCAAGCAACAGCTGTTTTGTATGATAGAGAACAGCGAGTACTATGCCCTGCAGATGCAGGAACTTGCGGCTGCATATTTTTCGCAGGATATGGATGTCATTGCAGAGATTGCCGAAGAGAAGATGGGAAATATGTGCGACAGCACACCCGAGGAAGATGAGGCGCTTATATATGCGCGCAATGCCGACTGGGCAGAGAAGATACCTGCGATAGTGGCCGATAAGGCGACTTTGTTTGTAGTCGGTGCGGCTCACCTGCCCGGAGAACGCGGTGTGTTGGAGCTCTTGAGGCAGAAGGGTTATGTTGTTAAGGCTGTAAAGTAATTTAAAAGGCGAGAATATGAACAGAAGGGTGTCCCGTTTTCTCTCGGGACACCCTTCTGTTTTTTATTTTGTTGTGTATAACAAATTTAGACAAAATCCATAAATATACACCTGTATCACAATTAATAGAACGAAATAGTTGATTTTTAAGAAATAAAAAAATATATTTGAGGCAGAAAACTGTGAAACACACTCTTTCTCACAATATAATGTAAATTGTTATGGGACTAATAAAAACATCAGCTTCGGTACGCACCGATGAGGAACTCTCTTGGGATAAACTGGTCGAGGAAATTTGGGCAGGAAATGTGATACCTGTCATCGGTGATAGCTTTGTAGTGGACGGCACAACGATTTCAAAAGAGATTATCGATTATATGGCCGATAGATATGCGATAGACTGCAAATCGGGCAATTATTCCGAACTGTATTATCACGACAACTACAAAGCACGCCAATCGGGGCTGTATGAAGAGGTTACATCGATAATAAAAAATAATCAGGAGTATTTCAAACCAACGGATGTCCTTAAGAAATTTCTTTCAATAGAGCAATTTCCGTTTGTGATAACCACATCGGTCGATTATACGGTTGAAGAGACTATGAAAGAGATTTGGGGTGCCCGCGGCCGCGATGTAAAGACTTTGGTGTTTACAGGGAAAGACCCAGAGAAATGTGATGTGAAGAGTGATGCCGATATGAAGAACCCGACGGTCTTTTATATGTTTGGTAAGGCGGACAATAAACGCGAACATAGTTTTGTCTTAACCGATGAAGATATGCTGTCTTTCTGTAAGTCGTGGCTCTCCGAGGATCAGCACCCCAGGCTATTGTCTAAGATAATGGCAGGCAAGTCCCTGCTGTTCCTTGGCGTGAATTACCCCGATTGGCTGATACGTTTCGTGTGGTATTCTATGCGCAGTAATCTTAAGGATTCGGGCGTTTATGTAGGCTCTCATAAGTTGGATGGCAAGTTGCAGAATTTTTTCAGTCAGGTAAACATACGTACCAAGAATGCGCCATTGAGCGTCTATGATGAGATAAAAACGCGTCTTGATAGAAAAAGGGAAGAAGAGGAACAACTTAAATTCCGCAGCGTTGCCGAAAACACAGATTTCTTTATCTCCTATTCCCGTCGCGATGCCGAGTGGGCCGATGCCCTTTATACCAGGTTGACAGCTATGGGCTACAGTGTGTGGTTCGATAAGAACTCAATCTGTTGCGGCGAGGAGTGGGATGCCGCAATCCGCAGAGGAATAAGGACTACGGGCTGTTTCATTGCATTGCTGTCCGAAAATATGGCAACTGAATCGGACGAATACCATCCTTATACGGTAGAGTGGGATATTGCACTTTCGCGCAGAGTGCAGATACCCGATTTCGTTAAGCCGGTATGTATTGGTGATGCCGATATCTACAAGAACCCGGCATTGAAACTGCCGCAGGAACTGACCACTCTCAACGCCTGCGCTTGGCGCGATATAGATGAGATTACAGATGTTGTTAATGCTATCACAAAGTGATTCTGTTATGGAAAGAAAGAGAAAGAATCCCTGGCAGGGACTGAAATCATATAGTGAAGGTAAGGTGCTTTATGGCCGCGACAAGGAGATTGTGGAGCTGTCACAAAAAATCCTGTACAATACGCAGACCATAATATACGGCCGTTCGGGTATAGGTAAGTCTTCGTTGCTCAAGGCCGGTGTCTTCCCTGTGTTGCGCAAGCATAATCTGTTCCCTGTTTACATACGACTCTCCCACAGCGAGAAGGATGATTACGGCTATGCAAGCCAGGTTTTCGATGCTGTGGAGAAATCACTTTCCGAACTCAGGGTCGAGAATCTCGACAGTGAGGCCGGCTATGATGTCGTTTCGGGCTATAAAGAGGAGGTCGTTCCTGTTGTCAATGAACACGAGGAGGGGCTGTGGGAGTATTTTCATCGTCATCGCTTCTTCTATAAACCGGTAGGTGAAGATGAACCGGTGCAGATAACTCCTGTGCTTGTCTTTGACCAGTTCGAAGAGCTCTTTACGCTCCAGGACGATAGAGCGAAGATGCTATCATTGTTCAAGGAACTGGAGCTGCTGCTGAACGATGTATGCCCTGATGAATTGCTGCAACAAGGCGAGCAAGAGGGCAGTGCTGCCGAAGGCTCTGTGAAATCGGGTTCGCTCATCAAGACAGCCGTGAGTTTCAAGGTTAGGGAGAACCGTTATTTGAAAGGAAATAATTTCCATCTTGTAATGTCGGTACGCGAGGATTTCCTCTCTCACCTTGAGCGTAACAGTACAAACATACCATCGTTGAAGCATAACCGCTATTGCCTACTGCCGTTGAGCGAGGATAGAGCAGCCGAGGTTATAATGAAACCGGTTCCGGGTCTTGTCTCTCTTCAGGTCGCTAAGGAGATAATAAGCAAGGTGACAGGTGTGCCTGCCGCCGATTTTGAGATAGATGATAATCCGGAACTTGAAGTGGATTCGGCCATCCTTTCTCTCTTCTTGAGCGAGCTGTATGTAAAGAAGGGAGCCGATGAGGCTGCTATAACCTTGGGAATGGTGGATAAATTCGGTTCGAATATCATTTCCGATTTCTATCAGGAGACAATGGAGCATATCTCGAAGCCCTCGGTCGAGTATCTCGAGCGTCGTCTTGTCACAAAAGAGGGACGTCGCGATGCCATCTACTGGGAGCAGGCACTCCGCCACAATGTCACTCAAAAAGAACTCGATTTCCTGCTTGGTCAACGCCTGCTGCACAGGTATTCCTGGCGCGACGGTATCCGTGTGGAGTTCTCGCACGACATACTCTGTCCTATAATATCCAAGCGCCGCAAGGAGCGTGAGGCCGAAGCTGAAAGGGCAAAGGCACGCAGAACGAAAAGGATACTTATGCTGTCGCTTGCATTGTCGCTCCTGTGCGTCGGCGGTTTGGTTTATTGGTATATCTACTCCGAAAAGAAATACCAGAAAGAGTATGTCGATGAGTGTGTAGAGATATATGCAGATTTTGTGGAGTGCAACACTTGGCCTAAAGGCATAAAGAGAATTACTGCCGAGGAAGCGAGCCATTTGTCCAGGTCGTTCTGGTTCTATAAGAAAGGAACCAAGGCGAAGCATCCTTATAGGATAGAGGTAAGAGATGGATATGGTCAGTTGACTTCCTATCCGGAATTTTTCTCTTATGATGTCCTTTTCGAAAACCTGATGACAAGTGAACTTTCCAAAAGGTTAGGCGCAGTTGTATGTTTTGAGTATGTAAGTGATGCAGATGGAGAATTTTGCGTTCTGATGAAGGCACGTGATGTTAGCGGTAAAGAGATTTATCACATAACAAATTATGTGAATAAAGAAGAGAAGAGTTGTCTACAAGCATTCACGGATCCAAGGGGGTATCCATTGGTGTTCAAAAACAATACACTCGTTTATCTACGTGCACATATGGACGAAAATGGATATGTTAAATTATGCGCAGCATATGATCAGAAAGGGTTCCCGATTGAAATTGTTGGTAAAGTGTATAAGGTTGCAACTGTTAATTCCCCAAATGGTATGACGATGGATACACGTTTCCTTTTCTTTGATGATACCTTGACATCTCCTGACTCAACATCTCCTGACTCAACATCTTTAGTCGGTAATCGAGTCTTGAAGACAACAGATGATGGCTTTAAACCGCTTATAGAGGCGTGGTATAATAAAGAGGGATATGTGGTGAACAATAATCATAGAGGATATGCAGTCTCTTGTTATGATTATGATGAATATGGTCGGAAAGTGCAGGAAAAATATTACCGGGTACCTTTTGATATCAAAGTCGATTCTTTGTTGCCTTCTCTCGAAAGGGGAGAAGATTTGTTGGACGAGTGTTGTATTGACTCTACAGAGTACCATTCGATAGTTACGGAGTATAATGAGCGTGGCCTTGAAACTAAGATAAGTTTTATGGGTATTTATGATGAACCTGTATTCGTTCCAATTGACTTTGTTGGAAATGCAAGTACTATAGAAAGGACATATGATGCCGATGGCAATTTGATGTCTGAGAAATTTACCCTTGAAGATGGGAATTTGATATTATTGTCAGAATATATAGAAAATAATTCGATTCCATGGGAACAATACAAACTTGATATCAAAAATGATACTGTATGGTATCTAAGGCACTATTATGATGATGACTTGATTGTAAAAGAAGAATATGGTGAAGAGCTTAAGATAATAACCAAACATAATAAAAGTTACGAGCCGCTTGACTATGCTGTGTATGACCGTAACGATATGCCTGCAACTATAACAAATGAGATTCACTCCATAAAGAGAGATATAGAAAATTCGGATGGTGTGTGTAAAATATCTTCGACTTATTATAATGTTGATAAAAACCTGTTCAATGCTAAGATTTCAACATCTGATAGCTTGGAGATCCCTTGTTATAAATTGGTTGAGGTCATAGATACTATAGACTGTACATATTCGTGTGAATACTATTATTTGTTAGATATGGCTTCTCCCGGAATGCTTAGTGACTCTCTATGCCATTCTTATAAGTATATATATAAAGATAGTAGTTTATCATATATTACTCATTTTATAGATAATGATGGGATTAGAAAGAAACAGATATATCCGGATAATAATGTGTCCGATTTTACTGCTTCGGATGGGGAACGGGCATTTATGGGCGGAGCTATCGGACACGTTATAGTTGACGCTTTTGATAATAGAGTTGATAATTACATGTATTCGTCTTACCTTGATGGAAAATGCTATGATGGTAATAATTCTATGTTGCATGAAGTGCTTTTTTTCAAAATAGAAAATGAGAATAGAGTGGATGAAAGATTTGGTGAGGAGTGTATAGTTGTTGCTGTGGACGGTGAATATTATACTTTTGATAATTTTGATGTAATACAAAGAAAACTTGATGACAATTCTGTGAATCACAAATTAGTGTTGTATGATCCTGATAATGTAGAACCTTATGTCGTTCAACTGAATACAGGTGAAACAAAAGGGTACGTTGTAATAGGAGCATATGTACCTCAAGATTATAAGGATACCTTCTTTAAGAATATTGAATATTGGAAAATTCTTGAAGATTACAACTGTTTATCAAATTATGGAGAGACTATGTATTGATTGTTTCTTTGGTAAAAAAGCAGCTGTGCTGCTTTTTTATTTATAATACAAATTGGATACTTTTCCCAATATAAATAATTAAATTTGTATTTCACAAAACAGCCTGGTTGCTATGAGGCGAATCCTGTACATATTGCTCTGTGCTGCTCTGTTGCTATCCTGTGGGGGGCACAGACACAGTGGTGAGCCGGTATCGGGTACCGACACGCTCGGCGTGCAGGTGTATGATGCCCGTTACAGGAATATGGCTGTTGCCGACAGCCTTGCAACAACCCTCGACAGTCTCTCTGCCGACGAACTCGAGCCGGCAATGGTAGCTGCCAACGCTATGGCCTATTCGGCTATGATGGAGATGGACTATGCAAGGGCTGTCTCGCTGTACGGTAGGGTGCTCGATGCCTCGGTGTGCGAGATTGAGAAACTTGTTGCCGATGTGGGTCTTATGACAATCTGCTACAGGGTATCGGGCAACAGGCAGTTCTTTGACCATCGTGCAAGGGCTGTCGAGAGGATAAAGCGCATTGATGAGGATGCAGCCTATCTCTCGTTGAGCGACAAGGCACGTTTCGAGCGTGCGAAGATAGAGTTTGCCATTGTGTCGATATGTTACTTCTCGAACCTGTCGATGCTCGATGATATGCAGGGGGCTATGGCACAGTTGCGCGAGAGTATTGAGAAGAGCGATGACCCGGCTCTAAAGGTCTATGCCAATATGATGCTCGCCAACAGCGCACCCGATGCCGGCGAGCGACTCAAGCTGCTGTCGCGGTGGCTTGCCATCTCCGAAGGACGGGGCTATACCTGGCTTGCGGCAAACTACAAGCTGCTGCTTGCCATCACTCTGCGCGACAATAGCGCTCTGCTTGCCCGCTTGCCCGATAATCTTGCACATATCTCGTACCGGAGCGGCGATGTGTCGTCATTGCCTTATACATTGGCATCTGTCGCAGCCGATGAATTCAGCAGTTATGGCGATGGATATATGGCTATAGAGGCGTTGGCTGTATCTGCATCCTGCCGCACGCAGCTCGGCGATTACGAAGGGGCGCTCGACTTGCTTGCCGATGCCTTGGAGTCGGTGAACGGCTACTACAGGAGATATTACCCCGATTCAACAGCTTTTGCATCGAATGTGCTCAAGGATTATGACTTGGAGATAGAGCCTTATATGGCATCCGACGGTGCGATGTACAATATCCCCGAGTGCCTTTTGAGCGTACGGCGCGAGGCGAGCTGTGCCTATGCCGGCCTGGGTGACAAGCTTGCCTCGGATATGAACAGGGAGAGCTATCTGATGCTGTTGCGTACAACGCGTCTGAACAAGCAGATGGAGAGCCGTGCATCGTCGGTCGAGGCCGGCATATCGCGTCTTGACAATTGGCTCATCATTGCCGTTGTCGCCATTGTTCTTCTCCTGACAGTGATAATCATCTACAACTACCGCAAGCGGATATATATAAAATCATATTCAAGCGAATTGAAACGACTGCCCGATGTGTGCCGTCAGCTGCTGTCGTCGTTGCCGCAGGGTGTGGAGAGCAGGGAGCAACTGCTCGAGCACATTGCAAGCCTGCTGAACGGCTGTTTCAAGGGCTTTTCCGGCGATACCGCTTTCTCTTTCACTCCAGTGGATGATGGTGTGGGTGAAAGATACTCCTTTGAACTCAAGTATATTGGCGGCGCACCTTCGGATATGTTGTATGTGACTACATCCTTGCCGCTCACACCGCAGAAACAGTCACTCCTTGAGATGATGACCCCTTATGTGGCTGTAGCTATAGGTGAGGGGCTCCGTCTTGCCGATATAATTGATGAGCAGGAGAGGCTCGAGGAGATGCGTCAGGCGAGTGCCGTCTACCTTGCCGAGCACAAGCGCGAGAATCTGCTCAAGCGCGTGTCGATGTCGGTGGTGATGTCAATGCGTCCATATATCGACAGGCTTATAAATGAGTTGCGTGCATTGAAGGATGTGGAGGCCGATGCCGATGCAGAGCGCAAACTGGCATACGTTACCGAGCTGACCGAAAAGCTCGATGACCTTAATGTGATTCTTGAGCGGTGGATAAAGATGCGTCACGGCGAGATGAACCTGCAGGTCGAGAGTTTCGCCCTTGACGAGCTTTTTGCTATCATTGCAAAGAGCCGTCAGCTGCTCGAGGCGCGTGGCATAACATTGACAGTAGGTGACGGCTCGGCTGTGGTCAAGGCCGACAAGGCACTCACGCTCTTTATGATAAATACCCTGGTCGACAATGCCGCAAAGTTCACTCCACGGGGTGGTAGCATTGATGTGGAGTGTGCCGAGGGTGATAACTTTGTGGAGGTGTCTGTCACGGATAGCGGCATCGGCATCTCGCAGGCCGATATCGGCCGTATCCTCAATGAGAAGGTCTATGATGCTGCAAGCATAGGCAGTGACAACAGCAATCTGCCTGCCAAGAGCAAGGGTGGTGGCTTCGGCCTTATGAACTGCAAGGGAATAATAGAGAAATACAGAAAGAGTGACGAAATCTTCTCTGTCTGCTCTATGGATATAAAGAGCAGCAAGGGTGGCGGAAGCCGCTTCTCGTTCCGTCTGCCTAAGGGCATAATGCGTTGCATAACTCTGTTGTTGATGCTGTTGCCCGGCACATCATCTGCGTATGACGAACTTTTCGATGATGTTATGTTCTATGCCGATTCGGTATACAGCAGTAACACCTATGGCAACTACGAGGAGGCCTTTGTGCAGGCCGGCAATGCCATTGAACTGCTCAACAGCTACTATAAGGCCGAGGTGGGTGGCAATGATACGCTTACACTTTACGGTGGAAACTATGCAGAGTTGGGATGGTGGCGCCGTGGCGTCTTCCCCGAACAGCTTACCGAGGATATCTTCTATAATATTCTCGATATACGCAATGAGCTTGCTGTGGCTTCGCTTGCATTGCAAAGATGGCAGGACTACAGGTATAACAACTATATCTATTCGACACTTTACAGGCTTGTGCACGAGGACAAGGATATCGCAAGGCAGTATGAGCAGGCGCGTGAGAGTCTCAACCTGCGTCAGGCGCTTCTTGCCATTGCTGCTTTCCTGCTGCTGGTGCTGTTGTTGTATCTCCTGCTCACATATCTGCGCCATTCCATAATAGGAAAGGCAAATGAGCGCCTTGTGCAGGATACCAATCTGAAATTGCTCGAGTTGGTGGCTTCGTCGCCACGTAGCACGGCACAGGAACTGTCACAGGGTGTTGCTGATGTTATATACACCTCGCTCGGCGAGCGTATGTGCATAAAGCGTGTTGCGCTGTTGCTTGGTGATGGGCTGCAGGAGCAACGCTGTGCAGCTGCCTCGCCTGTACCGTTTGCCGCTGGCAGGGCCGATGTCTATCTGCACGGTGTCGTGGACAACGGTGAGCCTTATGTGTCTTCTGATGGCCTGTTGCGTGTTATGCCACTCTATGCAACAGCATCGGGTGGTGAGCAGCTCGTTGGTGCAATAGAGTTTGCTACCGAGCGCCCGCTCAGCGATAACGAGGCTGTCAGTCTTGAACTTATTGCCCGCTTTGTGGCATCGGTTGCCTATCACCGCACTGTGCGTGTGGCAAGCAGCTACACGACACTCGAGGAGATAGAGGAGGAGACCGAACGTATCAAATATGAGGAGAATCGCCTGCACGTGCAGAATATGGTGATGGACAACTGCCTTTCTGTTATCAAGCACGAGACGGTATATTACCCCAGCCGTGTGCGCGATCTTGCCCACAAGGCACAGGCCAATGCCGGTGAGCGTGCTGCTGCAGTGGCAACTATGAGCGAACTTGTCGACTATTACAATTCGATATTCGGCATTCTTGCCAACTGCGCGAAGCGTGAACTGGACACCTTGTGCTTCAGCCTCTCCGCCGTTCCGCTTGAGCAACTCTTTTCGGGCGCCAAGCGCTATCTCGAACGTGCAGCAGCAAAGCGCGGAATCTCCCTTTCGTTAAGTTATGCTCCCACTGATATCTGTGTCAATGTGGATGTCGACCTCGCAGCCTCTCTTTTTGAGGCGTTGCTTGATGGGGCGCTTAAGGTTGAAAAGGAGGGGGTGTTGCAGTTGCGTGCATCCGATGCAGGTGATATAGTCAAGGTTGAGCTTATAGACAGCCGCCGTACGCTCCCGAGCGACGAGGTGGCGCAGCTTTTCACCCCATCGGGCTACAATGTCGGTGACCGCAACGGATTGCTGGGAATGGAGTATCTCATTGCAAAGGAGGTTGCACGTATGCACGAGGATTATACAGGCCGTCACGGTACACGTATGGAGGCACGCTCCGATGTGGCAAGAACGGTCATTATGTTTACGTTGCCAAAATAATAGGATTATGATAAAGAATTTCAGTGTGGTGATAGTTGAGGATGCGAGGCTCGAACTCAAGGGCACAGAGGAGATTTTCCGTACCGAGTTGCCCGAGGTGGAGATAATTGGCGTAGCATCGAATGAGTGTGAACTAAATAGTGTACTGGAGAGGGCTGTGCCCGACCTGCTTCTGCTTGATTTGGGTCTTGGCGGCTCGACAACTGTGGGGGTGGATATATGTGCGAGAATGAAAAGAGAGCATCCGCTGATGAAGGTGCTTGTCTTTACCGGTGAACTGCTGAACGAGAAACTGTGGGTCGATGTTCTTGATGCCGGTGCCGATGGCATTGCCCTGAAGACTGGCGAACTGCTTACAAAGTACGAAATCTACAATGTGATGGCCGGCAAACGTAATGTCTTCAACCAGCCTGTGCTCGAGAAGATAGTGGAGCGTTTCCGTGAGGGAGTGAACCGTGATGCCGAGCACCGGAAATCACTTATCCGCTACGAAATTGACCGCTACGACGAGTGCTTCCTGCGTCACCTGGCACTTGGGTACACAAAGGAGATGGTGGCATCGCTAAAGACAATGCCTTTCGGTGTAAAATCGCTCGAAAAGCGTCAGGCCGACCTCATTTCGCGTCTCTTCCCCGAGAGTGAGCAACGTGGCATAAATGTGACACGCCTTGTGGTACGTGCCATAGAACTGCATATTATAGATGTGGAAAACCTTGAAGCCGATGAGTAGAAAAAGAGCATATTACTATCCGCTTGCCATCTATCTGCTGTTGCTGTTGATGGTGTGGGTGGGGTCGTTCTTTGCCGATGTGGTGAAGATGCTTTCCGACGGTTCCTATCACCCCTCATCGCTCATCAGTGCCGAGGGTGTGCGATGGGCTGTACGCACAGCTTTGCCCACCCTAAATGCTGTGCCTTGGGGCACAGTGATGCTCTTTGTCACAGCCATTGGACTTTTGCGCGGTTCCGGCCTCACAAAGGTTATGAAACGAATTTTCTCTCTCCGCCGGTTGACGGTTACCGAGTGGCGTGCTCTGTCGTTTACACTTGTGGCTTTTGTCTGCTATGGGGTGCTGCTTTATCTGTCGGCAACATCGTCGTGGGGGCTTTTCCGTGGTGTTACCGATGAACCGGCTCTTTCTCCGATTGTGCAAGGTTGGTGTATACTGCTGTTCTTTGGTGTACTGTTTGCCTCGTTGGTATATGGTTCCATCTATGGCAATTACCGCTCTGTTGTTGATGTCTTTGTTGCAACAACCGACTCGTTTGTGCTTTTCGTGCCTGCTTTGTTGGCATTGGTGCCGGCATCGGGTATTGTCCCTTGCCTTGTCTATGCAGGTGTCGAGGAACTCTCCTGGCTCTCGTGGAGCACCGTTAAACTGTTGCTCTATCTCCTGCCGTTCGTTTATGTGGCTGTGTTGCAGTTGATGGAGAAGAATGACTGATAATAATTATGGCGGCATAGCCGCCATAATTATTATCATACTATTTCGCACCTAAAGGAATTACCCGAAGCCAGATTTCACTTACCCAACCATCGTTATCGGTTCCGCTAAGGTTGTATTCCACGTAGAGTATATTGCTGTTCTCCTCGCTGAACCTGTAGCGTAAATTGGAGATGGTGTTGTTCAGGCTCTTGTCGAGATAGTGGTTGTTTATGTACTCGAGATATGTGTTCTCCTCCTTCATCTCAATTTCACCTTCCTGAGTGATGAATGCCAGTGTGCTCGTCTTGCTTTCGGGACTGCCGGCCTCTTTTATCGGAATGTTTACACCAAGTATCACAAAATAGGTGTTCTCCTTGGTAATGGTCTTGTATATCTGTTTGCCTATGTAGGCCTTTTCTCCTTCTGTTGTTATAACCTCCTCTACATATTGCCACGTTCCTGCCAGTGGCGTGATTTCAGGAGCTGTCTGCACCTCTTGTGCATTGCTTGTCCTGACCCCGAAAAATAGCATCAAAGCGAATAGAAACATAAACTTTTTCATAGTAGTAGGGTTTAAAGGTTTGACAATGTTTCTTTTATCGTCTGCAATGTACAAAAATATATACAAAAAATATTTTTTTGTGTAATTTTTTTTTCTTGCAATGCTTCCCGAAAGTTGCGTGTGGGATATTTTTTGTACCTTCGCGTCGTAAATAAACCGTTATGAAACTAATCCTGGCTCTGCTTGGTACCATATCGCTTGTGTTGGGAGTAATAGGCATTTTCCTGCCCGTTTTGCCAACTACACCGTTCCTGCTCCTTTCGGCGGCTCTTTATATGCGCAGTTCGGGCAGGCTCTACAACTGGCTGATGTCGCACAGGCATCTTGGACCTTATATAAAGAACTTCAGGGAGCATAAGTCAATCCCTCTTCGTGTGAAGGTGGTTTCGGTGAGTATGGTGTGGGTGACATTGCTCTATTGTGCCATTTTTGTTGCACGGCAGTGGTGGATGAGTGCGATGTTCATCGCAATTGCAATTGGTGTGACAGCGCATATACTTCATTATAAGACTATGGGCAAGAACAGCT
>CALBKR010000031.1 GCA_937896105.1 uncultured Bacteroidales bacterium | reverse complement strand
TAAGGTCGATTTCAACATTCTCTCCACTGTAAATGCCCGTAGTGAGGGGCGTGGTACCGAGGTCTACAAATTCCTGCGCTCGCTGAACCGCTTTATGCAGTTCCTGCCTGTTGTGGAGTATGTCATAGAGCGCCCGGGGAAACGCCCTCTGATAGTGTCGCCCGACGAGGAGAATGCCGTTGAGGCGCCTTGGTCGGTATCGGCCAAAGGGTATGGGCAATTTATGTGCGATGTGTTCGACGAGTGGCTCAGGTTTGATGTTGGCAACTGCTTCGTGCAGTTGTTCGATGTAACACTTGCTAACTGGTGCGGTGTGCAACCATCGCTATGTGCGTTCGGTGAGGTGTGCGGCGACGGTCTTGTGGTGGAGCATAACGGCGATGTCTACTCCTGCGACCATTTCGTGTATCCGGAATACCGCCTCGGCAACATAAAGGAGAAGGAACTTGCGGCAATGTACAACAGCCCTGAACAGCAGACATTCGGGCGCGACAAACGCGATGCTCTGCCTATGGAGTGCAAACGCTGCAACTACTATTTCCTCTGCCATGGCGAGTGTCCCAAGCATCGTTTCGCTTACGCCAGAAATGGCGAGCCATATATGAACGTGTTGTGCGAGGGTTACAAGATGTTTTTCCGTCATACCGACCCGCATATGCGATATATGAAGACCCTTATAGAGAAGGGGCTTCCGGCTTCGGAGATAATGAACCGAAAACAATAGAAAACCATTATAAATTGAATAAACTAACCATTTAAGAAGACTATGAATCCAAAATTTGTTTTGCCAAAGATAGGCGAGTTGCCTGTTTCGGCACCGATAGAGAGTATATGTAAATTCGAGAAGGTACCTACAAGGATATGCCCCACCGAGAGCGAAGGTGTGAAGGTGGCTGCAGATATCGTTGTAAATGCCATAAAGTCACATAGCGATAACCGTCTCTTCTCACTCGGCCTCTCGACAGGCCGCACACCGCTCGGACTCTATGCCGAGCTGGTCAACCGCTACCAGGCAGGCGAGGTGAGCTTCGCCAATGTCGAGGTGTACAGTCTTGATGAGTTCTATCCTATGGAGGCGAGTTCTCCACAGAGCCGTAACCACAGGGTAAACGAGGATTTCCTCAAGTTTATCGATATCAAGCCCGAGAATGTACACTTCCCCGACGGCGCTGTGGCTCGCGACAAGGTCAATGACTACTGCCGCAAATATGAGCAGATGGTCGAGGGACGCATCGACCTTATGATAATGGGTGTTGGTGAGCTTGGCCAGATAGGCTTCAATGAACCGGGTAGCTATGCACACTCAACAACGCGCCTTGTGCAGCTGAGCTACAATACCCGCAAGAACCAGGACAAGTTCTTCTCTAACCCCAACGAGGTTCCCAAGATGGCCATTACAATGGGTCTTGAGACCATCAAGAGTGCAAAGAAAGTAGTGCTGATGATGTGGGGTGAGGACAAGGCAAGTGTGGCACACAGGCTCATAGAGGGCGAGGTGAACGAGGAGTATCCCGTAACCTGCCTGCAGAACCACGATGATATGCAGGTGGTTATTGATGAGGCTGCAGCCCAGGAACTCACACGTGTCAAGGAGCCTTGGCTTGTGGCACCTCCAATCGAGTGGAGCGACAAGCTAATCCGCAAGGCAGTCATCTGGCTGTGCCAGACAGTGGACAAGCCTATTCTTAAACTCACACACCAGGATTATATCAAGAATTCACTCTCAGACCTCTTGGAGCGTGTGGGAACATACGACTCGATAAACATTCGCGTGTTCAACGAGATACAGCACATTATATCGGGCTGGCCGGGCGGCAAACCGAATGCCGACGACTCTACACGCCCGGTATCGTCGATGCCGTACCCAAAACGTGTAATCGTGTTCTCGCCGCACCCCGACGATGATGTCATTTCAATGGGTGGAACATTCAACCGCCTTATCGAGCAGGGGCACGATGTGCACGTAGCATACCAGACATCGGGTAACGTGGCGGTATATGATGATGTGGTTTTGCAGAATATCGATACGGCAAAGGAGATGGGCTTCGGCGATGCATTCGACGAGATTCGTGAGATTATTGCCAACAAGAAGGTGGGTGAGCCTGAACCGCGCCGTCTGCTCGACCTCAAGGGAGCTATC
>CALBKR010000030.1 GCA_937896105.1 uncultured Bacteroidales bacterium | reverse complement strand
AGCAGGGAGCGATGATTATCGTTCAGAAGCAGACAGGTGGTAACTCGGTTGCCATTGCCAACGCTGTACGTAAGGAACTTACCACAATACAAAAGCGCCTCCCCTCGGACATTGAAATTGGTATCATAGTTGATACCTCGGACAACATCAAAGATACCGTCTTTACACTTACCGAGACTATTATTTATGCACTCATCTTCGTGATGCTTGTAGTATTTGTATTTTTGGGCCGTTGGCGTGCAACAGTCATCATCGGCCTTACCATACCCTTCTCACTCATAGCATCGTTCATATACCTTCTTATAACCGATGGTTCATTGAACATTATCTCCTTATCGTGTCTTAGCATAGCCATTGGAAACGTGGTTGACGACGCTATTGTAGTACTTGAGAACGTAACAACACACATTGAGCGCGGTTCAAGCCCCAAGAGTGCAGCCGTACACGGCACAAACGAGGTAGCTATTTCCGTTGTAGCATCTACACTTACAATGCTTGCAGTGTTCTTCCCCTTGACAATGGTTACAGGTATGTCCGGAGTACTCTTCAAGCAGCTCGGTTGGATGATGTGTATCATTATGGTTGTATCCACAGTGGCAGCACTTACTCTTATTCCTATGCTATGCTCTAAGTTGCTTAAACTACAGAAAAAACAGAGTAAGGCCTTTAAGACATTCTACGCTCCCATTGCACGTTCACTCGACAAATTAGACATTTGGTATGCCAACCGCATAAATTGGGCTGTACGCCATCGCAAGACAACTCTTGCAGCCTGCTTAATCCTATGTATTGTCAGCTTTATGACATTTACATCCATAAAGAGTGAATTTTTCCCCTCTCAGGATAATGGTCGTGTCAGCTCTACCATTGAGCTTCCAATTGGAACACGTGTAGAGATTTCACAAGATATAGCAATGAAACTCACCAATATTTGGCGTCAACGCTACGGCAAAGACCTCAAAGTGTGTAATTTCAGCGTAGGTCAGGCCGACGAGGACAACGCATTTGCTTCAATGAGCGATAATGGTTCGCACATAATAAGTTTCAACATCACATTCGTACCTCATACCGAACGCGAAACAAACCTTGCCGAAATATGTGATGAAATGCGTGCCGATATTAAGAAATTCCCCGAAATAGCCCGCAGCAATGTGATGTTAGGAGGCGGAGGCGGAGGAATGGGCGGCCAAGCAATGGCCACATTCGAGATTTACGGATACGACTTTGACATAACAGACCGCCTTGCTAAAGAGCTTGCAGATTCGATGCGTGCCAACCCAATTATTTCACAGGTAAACATAAGTCGTAGCGACTACCAGCCCGAGTACCAGGTTGAGTTCGACCGCGAGAAGCTGGCTATGCACGGCCTGAACCTGAGCACTGCCGCAACATTCCTGCGCAACAGATACAATGGTGCACTTGCCACATATTTCCGCGAGGATGGTGACGAGTACGATGTAAAGGTACGTTACGAACCCGAGAGCCGTACAAGCATCGCCGACATAGAGAATATACTGCTTTACTCCAACAATGGTGCGAAGATACGTGTAAAGGATGTCGGCAAGGTTGTGCAGCGTGAGCTCCCGCCGACCATCGAGCGCAAGGACCGCGAGCGTATCGTGACCGTTGATGCCGTAATGGCAGCCGGCGCCGCACTCAGCGAGGGTGTTGCATACGGTATGGATGTAATAAGCAAGATGACTATCCCGAGCGGTTACTCGATACAGGTTGCCGGCTCATACGAAGACCAGCAGGAGTCGAATGCCGAAATGGGTATGCTTGCAATTCTAATCATTGTATTGGTGTTCATTGTGATGGCCGCACAGTTCGAGTCACTGACCTATCCGTTCATCATTATGTTCTCTGTGCCGTTCGCGCTCAGCGGTGTTTTGCTTGCGCTCTACCTCACAGGAACGACAATGAACATTATGTCAATTCTCGGTGCCATTATGCTTATCGGTATCGTTGTTAAGAACGGTATCGTGCTCATCGACTACACGATGCTGTTGCGCGGACGCGGACTCGGCATCATCCCTGCCACAGTACGTGCTGCACGCAGCCGTCTGCGCCCGATTCTGATGACAACGCTCACCACCATCCTCGGTATGGTTCCGTTGGCTGTCAGCCAGGGAGTAGGTGCCGAGATGTGGCGTCCGCTCGGTATTGCGGTTATCGGCGGTCTCACCATATCGACCATTATGACATTGACCTACACTCCTGTGATGTACTGCATATTCGGCAGCACCGGTATCAAGCGCAAGCGCAAGAAACTGAGAAAGCAGCGCGAGCTTGAGCAGTATTGGAAGGAGCACAAGAGCGAAGAGATGCTCATCAACGCAAAGAAGTAAAACCAGAAACCATTCCCGGGTGGCTTGCCCACCCGGGACTAACAAATGAACAAGAATATATGAAAGGTGTATTTATAGCTTTTGACCAGGCACACAAGGATGATGTAATCAGCATCCTCGACCGCCTTAACTGCCGTGGTTTCTCATTCATCGAGCAGTTGCAGGGACGCGGCAGCAAGACCGGCGACCCGCACTACGGCACACACGCGTGGGCATCGATGAACTCGGGTATCATTACAATGGTCGACGACAAGATTGTAGACCAGTTGCTTGCCTCTTTGAAGGAACTTGACGAGAATGCAGAGATGCTCGGCTTGAGAGCCTTTGTATGGAACATTGAGAAGTGCTGTTGATATCAGCATCTGCATTATACATAATATCCCGTCTTCAGCTGAAGACGGGATATTATGTATATATATGATGTAATGCTTATTCGAACACCCTGAGACTGTTGTCATTGGGACGGCGCACACGCAAGATACGCGCCATATCGGTAGCAAGGATATTGGCCGGTGTCATTTTCTCGACAACAGAAGCATCTACACCGCCACCGTATATTATGATAGGGAACATTACGGGTGAACGGTAAAGTTCACGCGAGACAAGCAACTCGTCTTCGACAAGCCTCCAGCCCGGCATCAGGCGCAACCACAGGTCACCGGAGCCCACCGGGTTATATCCATTCTTGGCAAGCTGCAGTTCGGGGCTGAGCATACCGCCAAGCCTGTATATCGTAAAGACATCCTCGACACCATCGAGCGACTTAAGAAACTCCACAGCCTGCGACACCACATCCATTTTGTCGACTCCCATCTTTTCGATGAGCTTGTTGTCAAGGAATATCTGCGTGCCGTATACGCCCTCTACAAAGTCGCCCTTGCCGAATTTTGCACCAAGATAAACATTCAGCAATGCCTGTATGCGCTCGGCGTAAAGAGTGCCCGAAGGCAGACGATACTCCTTGCCTTCGTCGCCATTCTCCATCACATAGCCTGTTGAAGCAAGCGACACTACAACATTCTCAAGCCCTATGCGCTTGTCGAGTTCATCGAGCAGAGCAGCTATATTCCTGTCGAGGCGGGCGTATATATCCTGCACCTCGATGGGGCGATGCGACATCGGCGCACCATCGTAGTTACCGGCATAATAGGTCAAGGCAAGACAATCGAGAATATCATCCTTGCCCATCTCGCTGTTGTCGAGCATCGCAATGGCCATCTCGTTTATCTCGTCGTTCATACAGGCTGTCGTCTTGTACACGAGGATATTTTTCTTGCCGTCAAATGAGTATGAGAATGACGACGGAGCCTTCTCGCCGAAATTATTGTACTGGTTAGTGCGGAAAAGAGGCTCCCATTTCCTTGGCTTGCCCTGCACCTTCTTGTTCATCTCGGCAGCCCACGACGGATAGAGGCCGTAATAGGTGGAACTGCTCCAATAGCCTGCCATATTGTTCTTCCACAGCACCACATCGGCTGCGTGACCGCCTGCAAGGACAGCTGCATCGCCATCAGGAGCTATCGAGCAGACAATCGCATTGCCACGTGTCGAGCGCTTTATCTCGTCGGTTATGGTAATCGCCTTGAGCGATGCAGGCGAAAAGGCATCGTTGGAGTAAAGCCCCTTGCAGTTCCTGTCCTCGACACAGTTTGTCACACGCAAAGTCTTGCGGTCGAGCCAACGCTCACCGACAATACCGCTGACATAGGGGTTGGTACCGGTTGACAGCGTTGCCACGGCAGTAGCCCTGTCGATATTGTCGAAGGCATAGTAGACATTCTCGTAGACCTTGCCGCCTGAGAGCAGGCGCTTGAAGCCACCATCGCAATAGAGGTTCTCGAACTCATAGAGGTAATCGGTACGCAGCTGGTCGACAACAATGCTCAAATAGAGCTTTGGGGCTTCAGGCTTATTCTGAGCGAAGGCCGAGCCGATGCAGCAGAGCAATGCTGCTATACAATATTTAATTCGCATATTCTATCCTTATATATGTGGAACAGTGAACGCGCCAACAGTGCTATGGCGCAGAAATATATCGGTGTGGGATACACTTGCGGGCCGAACAGGGCCGACAAGAAGAAGAGCGCTACAAAAGCGACCTGCACCCAGGCGGCTTTTACAGGCTTGTGTTTTCTTATATCAATTACCATTAGCGGCAGAAGCAGAAGTGCAACGGGGTTCAACAGCAACAGGAGCCAGTTGTTGCCGACTGCAGGATGCTCCGAGCATAGTGCCATAAAAAGCAACAGCACGCCTGCAAGCCCCTGCAATGACATAAGTGCGACATCAACGCCCCAATAGGTCTTTCGCTTACGCAACTCGCAAAGCATAACGACAAAGGTGGCAAGCAACAGCAGCAACGATGCATTGAATGGTGTGAAATTGTTACGCACAGCCGGCTTCTTCTTCTCATTGAGCAGGATGTTTTTCTCACGCACAAGTTTCCTTTCACTGCCGTCATCAGCTACAAGATATGCCCCATCGAGTTCCTTCATAAAATTGAATGGCAGGAACTGCATCGCCTCACGCGAGGGAGTCTCATCGACATCGGCACCCAACAGCAGGTTGATGCCGAAGGTGTACCAGGGATTTTTCTCGGCCGTAGTAGCAAGAGCCTCGCGATAGGTACTCTCCTTTACGGGCTCACCCTTGTAGACAACCTTGCCGCTGCCACAGAGCGCCTCGAGCAATTTATCGCGCACCTTTGTAGTGCAGTTGTTATCAAGGTAACGGTAACGGTAGATGCGGTTCTCGGGTTTCAGGTTCTCACGCAGGCTTGCGAACAATGATTCGGCCTCCTCATCGGTCATATCTATTACCTGCTCGTGAATTGCCGAACCACGCAGTTCATATTCGGGAACAAAATGGCGGTATTCGGTGCACCCAACCATATAATCGGTCTCGCCAAGTACAAAGCGCCACATAAAATTGGGGGCAGAGAAATCGAAACAGCCATAATTGAAGACAACATCGATATTCCGCGAACTGTCGCGGTAGCGCAAGGCGGTGTGACCATAGAGCGAATAGACCTCTTCGCCGGGCGAACAGGTGAGCACACTGACCTTTATATCGGCACGTACAGCCGTTACAGCCATCGTTGAGACGACACAAAGCAGAATAAATCTTTTAAATATATTCATATAGATATACCTACGATACAAACTCTTGCAAAGATACAATTATCCTTGGATTTGGAGTGATAAATCCACGATATTTGACAAGAAGAACCCGTGATTTAGAAAGACACCGCGTCAAAATTTCATAATTATACAAAAACCTGCATAAACATCAACACTTGCAATATATTTGGACATTTTTATTTAAAAGATGAATTATTTGCAGTATCTTTGCAGGCAATTAAAAAAAAAGGCCTTGAACCTGATAATTGACATAGGGAACAATAGCTCGAAATTCTATCTTTTCAAGGGGGAGCAGTTGATTCTTCACACAAGAAGAAGCAACACATCATTCGACATCATTGAAGAGTGGAACGGCCAATATGACATCACGAAGGTTATTATATCATCGGTGATAGCCGAACGGAATGACCTTGAAAGCGAGATATCGAAGCTGAAGTGCCCGGTAATAAGGTTCGGCAACAGCCACCCTCTCCCGTTGGAGATAAAGTACAGGACGCCCGGCACATTGGGCAGCGACAGGCTTGCCGCAGCAGTGGGTGCCTGGAACGAGGCTCCGGGGCGCAACCTGTTGGTGATAGATGCCGGCAGTGCCATAACGGTCGATTTCATAGACAAGGACGGTAACTACCACGGAGGCAATATCGCACCGGGAATAAAGATGCGCCTCAAGGCACTGCACGAATACACCGAGCGCCTGCCGATGATAGACAAGGAGGGCGACACGCCAGCCATTGGATACGACACGGAAACAGCCATAAGAAGCGGTGTCATAAGAGGCATCTGCCACGAGATTGAAGGCTACATTAACGAATTTAAAGGAAAATATTGCGACCTTTTGGTTTTTTTAACGGGAGGAGACGAGAAACCCTTGAAAAATTGCATAAAAAGTTGCATATTTGCAGACAAATATTTAGTCGCCAAAGGACTGAATAGAATTTTACTTGATTATGACAATGATTAAAAGAATATTGGCCGCTGTTGCAATAATGCTCTCCTTTATCGGTGCATATGCCGATAATGGAATAAACTCGCCGTACTCACGTTACGGTGTGGGCATATTGTCGGACCAGAGCCTCGGCATCAACCGCCAGATGGGCGGGCTTGGCTATGGTCTACGCAGCCACAGTTACATAAACATACTTAACCCGGCATCCTTTTCCGAGGCCGACACGCTGACAATGCTCTTTGAGGCTGGTTTCTCATTGCAGAATGTAAACTTCAAGGAGGGCAGCAAGCGTATAAATGCAAAGAATGCAAGTTTCGACTACCTGGCGATACAGTTCCGCATTTGCAAGAACCTTGGAATGTCGGCCGGTTTCCTGCCCTACTCCAATGTCGGTTACTCTTTCAGCAACACATCGAAACAAGGAGCCGATGAAGCATATACAAGCTCATACAACGGTACAGGCGGCATATACCAGCCCTATTTAGGAATTGCCTGGAAACCTTTCCGCTGGGTTTCGGCCGGTGTGATGGGTTCGTACATATATGGCGACATCACGCACCAGGTGAACATCGATTTTGCAAACAGCACCGACCGTTCAAGGACATACGAGGCCAAGATAAAGAACTACAAGGTAGATTTCGGGTTGCAGTTTATGGCAAACCTCACAAAGAAGCAGAAGCTGACACTTGGAGCCACATACTCGCTTGGGCATAGCCTGAATGCAAAGGCAAGTTTAACAGAGACCACATCGGGCGCGACCAACACCACCCCCATAATCAATGGTTTCCACCTGCCGCACAGCTATGGTGCAGGTTTTGTCTATAGCTACAATAACCAATGGAGCATCGGTGCCGACTACACATTCCAGCAATGGAGCAGCTCGACCTTCTTCGGCAAGGAGAACGGTGTCGGAGTAGACAGGAGCAGAATTTCGGTCGGAGCGGCATACTCGCCAAACGAGATATCGAAGAACCTGTTCAAGATGATGAGCTACAGAGCCGGTGTATACTATGCACAGCCATATACCAAAATAAATGGGCTCGAAGGGTGTGATGAATATGGTGTCAGCGCAGGCGTTTCGATACCCTTCTACAATAACAACAACAGCTATAGCCACGCGACACTGCACATATCGGGACAATTTGTCCATTTGGCGCCACGCTCGGCAGGGCTGATAACCGAGAACTATCTGAGGATAAACATCGGAATAACATTCAACGAGAGCTGGTTTATGAAGTTGAGAGTCAGATAAATTATTAAGAAAAACAAATTCAAATACGATAAAGATATGAAGAAACTATTTTTTGCATTCATTGCATTGGCAACACTTTCCGTGAATGCCCAGAATGGCATCACCAACCCGTACCGTTTCGGACAGGGAGAAGACACTACACGATGCAAACAGAGCATCAGCATTATGAACACGAACGTAAAGAACGGACAGTACAAGATTGCATACGAAGCTTGGAAAGTTCTTTTTGACGAATTCCCCGTTGCACGTGTGGATACCTATACCAACGGTATAAAGATTCTAACAGATTTCATTGCAAAAGAGGCCGACCCACAAAAGAAGGCCGAGTATATCGATATGCTTATTGCCGTGTATGACCAGGAGCTCAAATACCTTGACAAGCTGCAGGAGATTACAAAGACAAAGTTGTCGGAAGGCCAGATTCTCGGTCGTAAGGTCATAGACTACCTGAAGTACCACAAGGATGCTCCGGTAGACACAGTCTATGCAATGCTCGCAAAATCGGTAGAGCTCGAGAAGGGTCAGTCGGAGTATGTAGTGACCGAGCTGTTTATGAAGTACTCGGGTCTTAAATACAAGAACGACCCCAGCCACGGAGAGCAGATTATCGAGGACTACCTCAACGCATCGGTATACATTGTTGATGTGCTCGACAAGTATCACGACAACATTGAGCTGTGCGAGAAGAGGTATGCCGAGAAGGGAAATTCCAAGGACAGCATCAATGCCGTCAAGTACGGCAAGATGATTGATGCATCACGCGTTGCAAAGAGCAACATCGATGCCTATTTCATCAACAGCGGCGCTGCTTCTTGTGAAGACCTTGACAGAATATACGCTCCCGCCATTGAGGCCAACAAGGACAATATCGAGTACTTGAATAAGGTAATCTCGGTTATGGCTATGCTGAAGTGTACAAACCAGGACGCTTACCTCACGGCATCGGAATATGCGCTTGCAATTGCGCCGACATCAAAGGCTGCTATGGGTTGCGGTTACCGCTACTTCAAGAAGGGCGAGATTGAGAAAGCAATGGAGTTCTTCGACCAGGCTATTGAGCTTGAGGCCAGTGTGACAAACAAGTCGGAACTCTGCTACAAGGTTGCAGATATCTACTACAACCTCAACAAGTTCAGCAAGGCACGTTCGTATGCGCAGAAGGCTCTCTCGCTCAACTCAAAGTACGGCGAGCCACACATCCTCATCGCACAGTGCTATGCTGCAACTCCAACCTGGAGCGACGACAACACACTCAACAATTGTACATACTACCTGTGCATTGACCGTCTTGAGCGTGCGAAGAATGTTGACCCTTCTGTAAGAAATGAAGCAAACAAGCTTATAGCGACCTACAAGAAGTATACTCCTTCACCCGAGGAACTCTTTATGAAGGGTTACAAGACCGGTGAAAAAGTAACTATCGGCGGTTGGATAAATGAAACGACTACTATCCGCTAAAACAAGCAGACTTATATCTTGTACAACAACTGCCGTAATGGCAGTTGTTGTACTGGTTTTTCTATCTTCGTGTCAAGATACTCCACGAGGCATTGTCTCATCGTTTGAGGAGCCTGACTCCATTGCCATTATGAGCACCTACGATGTGAGCACTACAATCAGCGACTCGGGACGTATCAGCTACAAGATAGACGCCGACGAATGGTTCGTGTACAGCAAGCGCAATCCGCCATTCTGGGCATTCGAAAAGGGTATATATCTCGAGAAATATGACACACTGATGAACATTGAAGCAACAATAAAATGCGACAGCGCATTCTATTACAATAAAATGAAGTTGTGGAAACTCATTGGGAATGTCAATATGACCAACCCTAAAGGCCAACGGTTCTACACCGACCTGATGTATTGGGACCAGGACGAAAAGATAATTTACTCCGATGCATATATTAGGGTTGAACAGGAAGATCAGGTTACCGAAGGTATCGGTTTTTCATCAAACCAGGATCTTTCGGTGTGGCAGATTAGAAACACAAAAGGCATTTACACCGTCGACGACAAATAAAGGTTTTCAAGATTATGCTGACACTGGTTTTATCACTTACTATCACAATACTGTTTTCGGCGCTTTTCTCGGGAATGGAGATTGCGTTCGTGTCATCGAACAGGCTGCTTCTCGGCATCGACCAGAACAACCGTTCAATGACATCTTTTGTCATAAACAAATTCTACTCGAAGAGCAACAATTTCATATCCACGCTTTTAGTAGGCAACAACATATCAATTGTCATTTATGGTATGCTGATGGCTCAGCTACTCAACGCCACTATCCTTAGCGGACTCGAGGGGACAGCATCGCTGAACCTGTTGCTCGAGACTTTAATATCGACCATTGTCATCATCTTTACAGGTGAATTCATCCCCAAAGCACTGTTCCGCACAAACCCCAACCGCTCACTGAAGCGTTTTGCTTTGATAACATACCCGATATATATAATCCTATACCCGCTCTCGCGTTTCACTACCGTTTGTTCTACACTGTTGCTGCGCCTGATTGGAGTCAAGATAAAGGATGAGACGCGCGACACGACCTTTACAAAGACCGAACTGAACAACCTAATACTCTCATCCATTGAAAACGCCGACGAAGAAGAAAAAATAGACAACGATGTGCTCATATTCCAAAACGCACTTGATTTCTCGAATATCAAGGTAAGGGATTGCCTTGTCCCCCGTACCGAAATCGAGGCCGTAGAATATAACACTCCGCTTGAAGACCTCAAATCCGTGTTCATTGAATCCGGACACTCTAAAATCGTTGTCTACAAGGAGAATATCGACGACATCATAGGCTACATACATTCATCTGAGCTGTTCCGTCTGAACAAGAAATGGCAGCACAAGATATGCAAAATGCCTATTGTTCCCGAAACACTTTCAGCACAGAAACTTATGCGCACCCTGATGCAGCAGAAGAAATCGCTCGCAGTTGTCGTTGACGAATTCGGCGGCACATCGGGTATCATCTCGCTCGAAGACCTTGTAGAGGAGATTATCGGTGAAATCGAGGACGAGCACGACAACCAGAACCTGACAGCCAAATCATTGGGCAACAATGAGTATATACTCTCGGGACGACTTGAGATTGAACGAATAAACGAACTGTTCAGCCTCGACATCCCCGAATCGGATGAATACCAGACCTTGGGTGGTTTCATCCTTGCACACCACCAGCGTTTCCCGCAACTGAACGAGACAATAAGCATAGGCAAATACAAGATAAAGCCTATCAAACAACGTAGCACAAAAATCGAGCTTGTCAAGCTATCCATTGCCGGTTAACAGTACCCGGCATACAAAAGGAATGCTATGCAATACAATTAGCAAAGAACTGTACTGACACAGCTTTTCAGAAAAATGGGTAAAAATTGCAAAAACAGCATTTTTCGCCCATTTTTTCGTTAACTTTTTGCTTAACTATTACCGAAATTCAAAGCATTTTAGTAACTTTGCCCTGTTGTACGTATAAAAATATATAAACTAAAAATAAAATTTGACTATGGCTACATTACAAAAGCTACGTAACAAAGGCTCACTGCTCATTGCCTTCGTCGGCATTGCGCTTTTCGCGTTCATAGCAGGAGACATTGTAAAACTTTTCCAGAAGGCACCCGAAGAACCCACTATCGGTTCGGTCAATGGCAAGGAAATTACTGTAAATGAGTTCTATGACCTTCGTAACAAATGCGAGAAGTATTACTCAGTCCTCACAGGCAAGAGAAACCTTGACGAGGGTGACCAGGAACAGATAACAAATATCACGTGGGAATATTTCAAGAAATCAAGTGCATACCTTAGCTTGGCAAAGAATGCAGGGCTGGAGGTGACTCCCGAGGATGTGCAGTCATTCATAATGAGCAATAACTGGGCTTATTGGAATCGCTTTGCACAGGAGGGTACAACCATAATGCCTTGGGTTTTCATCGCTCAAGAGGGAACATTCAACCCTGGTATATTCTCACAACTCGAATTACAGATTCAGATGATGATGCAGAGTGGACAGGAATCTCCAAGCAACATAAACGATGCTATCGAATACCTTAACGACCTTTATGTTGCATTCGATTTCTTCCAACAGAGCATCGCCTGCGACATTGTCAGCACAAAGCTACAGCAACTCTATTCACAAAGCGCAATGACCACAAACAGAGCTCTTGCCGAGAGAAACTTCAACCTCAACAAGAACACACACGACATAGAGGTTGTAACATACCCTATGGCGAACTACCCCAACGAAAAGGTCACTATAAGCGATGAGGAAATTGCTGCATTCTACAATGCGAACAAAGATATGTTCAAAGTTCCTACAACACAATACGAGGTTGTATTCATAAACCAGGAAATCAAACCTACAAGCAAGGAACTTGACAAATTGAGCAATAAGATAAATACTTATGCAGACTCTTTGAGAAATGGCAATGTTGACGTAAGGGATATTGAGATATACTCTGCAACAGAGGTTCCTTACTATGGCTACCTGTTGAATGCCAATGCTTTTGGCAGCGACTCTATAGAAATTGTAAAATGTGCTGCCGGCGAGGTATCCGCTCCATACATCGACAACAACAACACCTACAATGTAGTCAAGAACATCAGAAGAACCAATGTTCCGGAAACAATCAAGTTCCGCAGTATCATAGTACAGAGCGAGTCAGATGAGTTGCTCAATGCAACCGTGGACAGCCTCCTTAACGACCTGAAGAAGAATATCAAGTTTGATGAGGTTGCCAAGAACTACTACTCTGATACAATTGAGCTTAATACACGCAATTTCATAAACTACAGGGGTCGCATCACAACTCCCGAGGCACAGACAAAGCTGTACACAGCCAAGAAGGATGTATATGATGTACTGGAAATCGACGAAAACACAAAGTTCATCTTCCAGGTTATGGACAGAAAGGGTTCCGTAGAGGTTTATGACCCATTCATCATCAAACGCAGAATCACTATCAGTGCCGACACATACAACAAGGAGTACGGTAAATTCGGCCAGTTCCTTGCAGCTAACAAGACACCCGAGAAGTTGCTTGAGAACGAAACATACAATGCACAGCAGGTAATAGTTGATGCAAACAGCGCAAACATCGCCGGCATACCAGGAACAAGAGATTTGCTCAGATGGGTTTTGGGAGGCAGAAAAGCCGGTGAACTTTCCGAAATTTATGACTACTCGATTGGCAACAGGAGGTATATGATAGCTGCCGCAATCAAGAAAATCACCCCTGAAGGTTATGTTAGCCTCGATGAGGTCAAAGAATGGATAAAACTCAACCTTGCAAACGAAAAGAGGGCAGACCTTATCGCTGCAGAGATGAAGGGCAAGAGCCTCGACGAACTCAAGGCTATGGAGAATGTGATAACCTGTAAGCCTGTTTCCGATGTATATTACAAGAAGCCCACATTCATTTCAGAGACATCTGCAGACGAGCAGGTTATCAGTGCGGCTGTTGCAGAAATGAGCGAGGGCGCTGTAAGCGAGCCCATTAAGGGAAAGAACGGCGTTTACGTTATAAAGGTAAATGCAAAGACCGCCAAGACCGGTGAGTTCGATGCAAATGCTGAAGCCGAGTATATTCGCAATAATAGAAGAGGTTCCGGTTTTGAGGTTGAGAACGTATTGGAAAACGCTATCGACGACAATAATCGAGTTCACGAATATCTGTAATCAAATTCTACATAAACTTAAAAAGGATAGTGACCTAAAAATAAAAAGGTCACTATCCTTTTTTTATATATTTGAAAAAAATCAAAAAAAAACTGTTACATTCAGGACACTATTCCGTTTACATAATAGAACACCAAAGAATGAGCGACAAGACACTGACAACGGTTTTCACAAGACTGCGGAGGAAATTCCTGCACACCGCAATGCAGATACTCCCCAACGAGGAGGATGCTGCCGACGCACTACAGGACGCCTTCTGCAGGCTTTGGCCAAGGCGCGACACAATAAACGACGAAGCCAAGGCCGAAGCACTGACAAGCATAACCGTCCATAATATCTGCATAGACAAGGTGAGGAAACGCAGGATTGAGACAGTGCCGCTCAACGAGGAACACGACACAGAGCCGGACAACGACAGGACAACAGCAGAAGAACGGGAGCAAAGGTACAACGAGGTAAAAAGTTTGATAGACAAGGAACTTACACCGCAGCAAAAGAGGATAATAGAGTTAAAAGATATCGAGGGTGTTGAAATAGAAGAGATAGCCCGGCTGATGATGATGACAGAAAGCGCTGTGAGAATGAACCTCTCAAGGGCAAGAAAAAAGATACGCGAACAATACAGAAAGGAGAAAGGCTATGAATGACGGAGTAAAAAAACAGAGACAGGATGAGAGCCGGGAAAGATGGCTTGAGCTTGCAGAGAGATACTTCGAGGCCACAATTACGACCGATGATGAGAAGGCGCTGATGCAATTCCTTGCCGGCAAAGAGAGCGACTCTCCCGAGTTCGATGAGATAAAAGCAGTAATGGGTTACCTGCAGACCGGCAAAAGCATCGCTGACAGAAGCGGAGTCCAAAAGGTACAAAAGAACAGTACACGTACTATCGGCCGCACGGCACAATGGATATCAATAGCTGCATCAGTTGCGCTGATAGTTCTGGTCGGCACAAACCTGTGGCAAGCTCCGCCACAAACAAAGCCCACAAGTGAGAGCAATGAGACTTTCTAT
>CALBKR010000029.1 GCA_937896105.1 uncultured Bacteroidales bacterium | reverse complement strand
ACTGATTTTGTCCTGTGCCGGGCGTTTTTGGTGCTTTTTGCGCCCAAAAAGCACGTACAGTAAGACTACAAACAAAATACAAGACAGGAGTGTAAAGGTTGAGAGCTACCTGTAAATAAAAGACATTGCCCCCCTATAGTTCTTACAGGCGAAGCCCCTTCGTGTCAACTGCTGCATTATTTGTAAAAATTTTATTAATCATACCTTTTTTACTATCTTCGCAAAAAGAAGCAACCGAAAAAACGAAACAAAAACCCCTTGAAACGAATGGAGATATTTCGCTCCGCTCAATATGACATATAACGGATACAATTATGCGCACACTTATCAGCAACCCCACGATAGTGAATGAAGGCGAGCAGTTCCGTGGCTCGATAGTTGTCAACGACGGCAGGATTGTAGAGATTCTGCGTGGCGACGAACTGCCACGCGCCCAATGCGACAGCATAGTAGAGGCAACAGGGCTCTATCTCATTCCCGGAGTGATAGACACCCACGTTCATTTCCGTGAGCCCGGGCTCACCGAAAAGGCCACTATAGCCACCGAGAGCCGCGCCGCTGTCGCAGGCGGTGTAACATCGTATATGGAAATGCCCAACACCGTGCCGCAGACAACAACCCTAAAGGCTCTGAAGGAGAAGTTCAGGATAGCGGCAGGCGACAGCATTGTCAACTACTCATTCTTCTTCGGTGCCACAAACAGCAATGTGGGCGAGTTTGCAAAGCTCAACCCAAAGAGAGTATGCGGCATCAAGCTCTTTATGGGCTCGAGCACCGGCAATATGCTGGTTGACAAGAGGGCACAGCTCGAGGAGATATTCCGCACAGCAAAAATGCCTGTTGCCGTGCACTGCGAAGACAGCAACATCATCACCGAGAACTCGCGACGCATAAAGGAGAGCGTGGGCGAGGATGCCGATGTAACATACCATCCACTGATACGCAGTGCCGAAGCCTGCTACCGTAGCACCAAATGCGCTGTGGAGCTGGCACAACAGTTCGGCACACAGCTGCACGTTACGCATATAAGCACAGCACGCGAGCTTGAGCTGTTCACTGCCGGCAACACAAGAGAGAAGAGAATAACAGCCGAGGTAACAGCAGCACACCTAACATTCTGCGATGCTGACTATGCCCGTTTAGGGACAAGAATAAAGTGCAACCCCGCAATAAAAGGTGTCGAAGAGCGAGACGCGCTGCGCAAGGCACTAACCGACGGTACTGCCGACACCATAGCGACCGACCACGCCCCTCACTTGCTGAAGGACAAGAGAGGCGGTGCACTGAAGGCAGCTTCGGGGATGCCCAGCATACAGTTCTCATTGCGTTCGATGCTGCGCCTTGTCGACGATGGAGCAATAGACCTTGAGACATTGGTGCAGAAGATGTGCCACGCCCCTGCCGACATATTCAGCATCAACAAACGCGGATATATAAGAAAAGGATATTATGCCGACTTTGTACTCCTGCGGCCGGAGAACCCACACACAATAACAGCCGCTGACATCATCAGCAAGTGCGGATGGAGCCCGTTCGAGGGTGACACTTTCAACTGGGAGGTGAAGCAGACCTGGGTGAACGGCAACTGCGCCTACAGTGATGGCCGCATAGACGAGACCGTGCGGGGCAAAGCACTCACATTCAACCGATGAAAAGGCACATTTTCAGCTATAGCATAGGGCAGTTGACGCCATACATTGACTGGAGCTACCTGTACCACGCCTGGGGCATCGACCCCACGAAGAGCACAGTACAGGCAAGCGAGTTGGTGCACGATGCCAAGGCTATCCTCGACAAGGCTGCCGACAGGCAGCAGGCACACGGAATCTTTGCCCTTTGCGATGCACGCAGTGACGGCGACAACATCATTGTCGAAGGCCGCACCCTGCCGCTCCTGCGCCAACAGCACAGCATTGAGGGAACACCTAACCTGTGCCTCAGCGACTTTGTCTCGCCACACGGCGACAAGATAGGGCTCTTTGCCACCTGCATCGACAGCACGTTCGGCAACGGATATGCCGGCGACACCTACCTGAACCTCCTTGCACAGACACTTTCCGACCGTCTTGCAGAGGCAACGGCGACACTGATGCACCGCGAAATTCGCACCGACAGCCGCCTTTGGGGATATGTCCCCGACGAGTGCCTGACACCTGAACAGCTCAACAGGGAGGAGTACCAAGGCATACGCCCTGCTGTCGGCTACCCATCACTACCCGACCAGAGCATAATCTTCATCATAGACAGCCTGTTGCACCTGAACGACGCCGGCATAACCCTGACCGCCAACGGAGCTATGACACCCCACGCCGCCGTGTGCGGACTTATGATATCTCACCCGGCGGCGCGATATTTTGCCGTGGGAAAAATTGGTGAGGAGCAACTCTCCGACTATGCCGGCCGTCGCGGTATCCGGATAAACGAAATGAAAAGATTCCTTACAAAGAATATCCTTTGACACGCCATTGCGGCTGCAAAAAAGCAGCAACCGGCACCCTCTTGAACAATTATTGCGCGATTATCGGCACCCCATAGGGCGAAATCCGCGAAAAAGCACTATATTTACCAACGTAAACATAAATTACATATAAAATGTTAAGAAAAATCCTACATCCGCTTTATGTGCTGTATCAGGTACTGTTTGCCTGGTGGGCTGCAATAATTGTTGTCACCATCACTGCGATAATAATCACTGTATTCGGTCACCACTTCAAGATAAAGAATGCCGACCACACCCCGGCCATCATCTGGTGCAAGCTCACCTGTTGGATATTCCTCATCCCCGTGAAGGTTATAGACAGGGACAAATATGTGAAGAAGGACCAGAACTATGTCTTTGTAGCCAACCATCAGGGAATGTTCGACATCTTCGTGATGTACGGATATATAATGAAGCGTTTCAAATGGATTATGAAGGATTCCTTGCGCAAGATGCCTTTGCTCGGCAAGGCGTGTGAGCAGACCGGACACATATTCGTGAACCGCGCCACACCGCAGAAAGACCTGTTGCGCAAATCCATCAATGTGCTCAAGAGCGGTGCGTCATTGGGAGTGTTCCCCGAGGGCACACGATGCCGTAACGGCAAGATGGGCACATTCAAGAAGGGTGCATTCGTCATTGCCAATATGGCACAAAAGCCCATTATCCCCATTGCAATACAGGGCTCATACGACATACTGCCAAAAGGCTGCAAATGCCTGCACTGGTCACCTGTAAAACTCACATTCCACGCTCCCATCGAATGTAACGGACGCGACAGCGAGAATGTGGAACGTATGATGGAAGAGGCACAGAATGTCATTGCCAAGACACTTGAAAACAGATAACTTAATGAATAATACTATGAAGAAAATCATTTCCGTACTGCTGATGGCAGTACTCATCATTCCCCAGGCAAGAGCCGACGAGGGTATGTGGTTGTTGCAGCTTATGCGCCAGCAGAACCTCAAGGACAAGATGGCCGAGGCAGGCCTGCAGATATCGGTAGACGAGATTTACTCACCCGATGCACCATCGTTGAAGGATGCTATCGGCATCTTCGGCGGCGGCTGTACAGGCGAGGTGGTTTCACCCAATGGTCTTGTACTCACCAACCACCACTGCGGTTTCAGCTTCATACAGCAGTTGAGTACCGTGGAGCACAACTACCTGCACAACGGTTTCTGGAGCCAGAGCTACGAAGAGGAGCTGCCCTGCAGCAACATATCGTTTACATTTGTAAAGGAGATAAAGGATGTCACCGACGAGATTAACAGCCGCATCGACGAAGGCAAGATAAGCCTCGAAGACTCGTTTAACAGCGAAGTGCTCGCTGCTATCGGCAAAGAGCTTTTCGATGCCGACAACATCGAGGGAAAGGAGCATATGTACCCGCAGCTGCTCCCCTATTTCGAGGGCAACAAGTACTATCTTGTATATTATATGAGATACACCGACGTGCGCCTTGTAGCTACACCTCCCAACTCAATAGGCAAGTTCGGCGGCGAAACCGACAACTGGATGTGGCCACGCCACACAGGCGATTTCTCCGTGTTCCGCATCTATGCCGACAAGGATGGCAACCCTGCGGCATACAGCACAGAGAATGTGCCCTTGAGCACCCCGAAATACCTTAGCATCTCGCTTGCCGGCTTTGAGCCCGACGATTATGCAATGATTATGGGCTTCCCCGGCAGCACATCGCGTTACCTCACAGGCGACGAGGTGAAGCAGAGGATGTATCACGAGAACGAACCACGCATTGCAATGCGCGATGTAACCCTCAAAATCATACGCGAGGAGATGGAGAAGAGCGAGGATATCTCTATCCGCTATGCCAACAAGCTTGCACGCATAAGCAACTATTGGAAAAACTCGATAGGTATGAACAAAGCAATTGTTGACAACAAGGTAGTTGAAACAAAGCTTGCCGAGGAGGCAGCCTTCAAGGCTTGGGCACAGCAGAACGGCAACAACAAGTATGCAAACGTAGTCGAGGAAATCAACGCTTGTGTCGAGGAGATGAACCGCACCGTCTACCTCACCACGCTTGTAACCGAGGTCATCAGCAATGTCGAGTTCATACAGCGCAACCTGACCATCGGCAACGACAAGATGTTCGACGACCCAGCAACCATAGAGAACAGCCTGAACACAGTATGGGCTTGGCTGCACAACCGCGACTACGTACACGACATCGACCGCCGCATAGCAAAAGAGGTATTGCCTCTCTACTTTGAGCTCACACAGCCGGAGGAGCGCGACGAACACCTCAACGAGATATATGCAAAATACAAGGGCGATATATGCAAATACATCGACGATGTATATGACAACTCAATTATGGCAAACAAGAAGAACTTTGACAAGTTTATGAAGAAGCCGTCGTTGAAGAAATTCGAGAAAGACCCTGCAATGAAGCTGCGCACTGCCATCTGGAATACATACAGGGCTCTTTACGCCAAGAACGAGGAGTTTGCAGCTGTTATGAACCCGCTGCACAAGACATATATCAAGGGTATTATGGAGATGGCCGACGGTGCAGCCGTCTACCCCGACGCAAACTTTACAATGCGCCTCACATACGGCAACGTAAAGCCCTACCAGCCCAAGGATGGTGTTACATACAACTACTACACAACCCTCAAAGGAGTGATGGAGAAGGAAGACCCCACAAACAGCGAGTTCATCGTTCCTGCACGCCTGAAGGAGCTGTACGAAGCACAGGACTACGGACAGTATGCAATGGCAAACGGTGAGATGCCTGTGGCATTCCTCACCACAAACGACATCACCGGCGGTAACAGCGGCAGCGGCGTACTCAACGCACGTGGCGAGCTCATCGGCCTTGCCTTCGACGGCAACTGGGAGTCACTCAGCGGCGACATCAACTTCGACGACAACCTGCAGCGTTGTATCAACGTAGATATCCGCTATGTACTCTTCGTAATCGACAAGCTTGGCGAGTGCACACGCCTCATCGAGGAGATGAATATCGTAAAGTAATCGATACATCAATGCTATCAGGCAGCCCTTGCTCGTGCAAGGGCTGTCTTTTTTATGGCAGAACAAAGCCTTGATTCCAATTGTTGCCCGTAAACGAATATTTTAATACCTTTGCCCGAGCAGTAACAGCCGAAAGGCATACAAAAGAGGAGTATGAACAAGTTTTTTCGCAAGCTGCACCTATGGGTGTCGATACCGTTCGGATTTGTAATAACCATCACCTGCTTTACAGGTGCGATACTGGTTTTCGAGAGTGATATAACCGAGTGGTGCAACAGGGGTATGACAACCGTTGAACCGAAGGAGAAGCCGCTCCCTGTGAAACAGTTGATGAGCAAAGTGGAGCCACTGCTCGATGATGGTGTCACGATAACAGGCGTCACCATCCCCGACGACCCGTCGCAGGCCTACAAGGTAAACCTGTCGAAGCCTCACCGTGCAGCTGTTTATATCGACCAATACACGGGCAACGTAAAAGGCAAGTATGAACGGCCGGCCTTTTTCGACACTGTGCGCAAGCTTCACCGCTGGCTTATGATTCCAAGCCCAAAAGGCAGCGGAACCCACTGGGGAAAGATGATTGTAGGCGCAAGCACACTTGCATTCTTGGTAATACTGATAACAGGTATTGTAATATGGTGGCCACGTAACCGCAAGATGCTGAGGAACCGCTTACAGATTAACACCCAAAAGGGCAAGAGGCGGTTCTGGCACGACCTGCACGTTGCCGGCGGTCTCTATGCCGTGATTTTCCTGATAGCAATGGCTGCCACCGGCCTTACCTGGTCCTATGAGTGGTACCGCAACGGAGTCTACTCGATGTTAGGTGTAGAGATGACACAGACAGGGGGCAACAGCACGCGCAAGAGCGGTGTTTCCACACGGGCAACAGTGCAAGCTGATGCAACCACACAGGCAACATTGCAAGCTGATGCTGCCACGCAGGCAACGGCAATTGCAACAGATGCCTATTATGAGGTTGACAATTGGCAAAAGGCTCTTGAGGCGGCCATAGCACGCAGCTCTGATTACAGGACAATGACTATATCCGCAGGAACAATCACAGTAGAGAAGAGCGGGCTTGGCAACCAACGTGCAAATGACAAGTTCACTTTCAACGAGGAGAACGGCGAGATAACATCCTATGAGCCCTACTCGGAGTCTTCAAGGCGCAGCAAGGTCAGCGGCTGGATAAGCACAATACACGTCGGAACCTGGGGCGGTTGGATAACAAAGATTCTCTATTTCCTCGCCGCCTTGCTTGGAGCCATATTGCCGGTTACCGGGTACTATCTATGGTTCAAGCGCCTATATGGCAAGAAGGAGAAACAGTAATTCACCAAACATTTGGGCCCGCCCATTGGCGGGCCCAAATGTTTGGTGAATTCTTATCAATAAACCAGCACTTTAGTCCCGTTCACCACATACATTCCGGCGGGCAGTTCTATGCGTGTCGTGCCCTCGGCAACGTGCTGCCTGCGGAGAAGACGACCATCGACACTGTAGACAATGATTTCCTGCTCCTCGAGTGCTGTAACTGTGATGCAGTCACCACCCTTGACAAGGGCTGTAGCATAGAGACCGGATATACAGGTCGACTGGCCAAAGGCTATGCTGACATCATCGAAACGAACCTCGTCGTTGTTATTGTTGACAGCATATGCGTTGAAGACATCAATAGAGCGGGCATTCTCCTCTACAACCGACATCGCACTTGCCTTGATGTTGACAACAACATCGTCGCTATTGTTGAATGTGGTATTATTGTCGGAGTAAATAACCACGCGGTAGGTGTTCATATCAAGCATCTCGTAAACGAAATTATGACCGGCCAACACATCGCCAGGAACGATGTCGTCGACAAATACACCATCGGGCACCCTGACATCGAACTGCAATGCGCTGTAGTCCTCGCCACTGTAGCTCATAAGGCTCAACGGTATCACACCCTCCTCGCCAAGAGCCAGCTTAAAGTCATTGCCGTAGAGTTCACCGGCAGCATAAGGGGTGCTGTACTCATATATGGATGATGGAGAATCGGCAATGATAATTTCCGAAGCCACACCTTCGGCATCGGCATGGTCTATATAACCATCCTTGTTGAAATCGGCCTTCTCGCGGCTGAATCTCTTGTATTCGTTGCCCTCGATATATGCAATGATAACAGCCACATCGTGTACTGTAATATAATCGTTCAGGTTAACATCACCTGGCAAAACGTGTATGAGGTCTTCGATATCGTACTCATCGAGGTTGCGGTATATGAAGGCTGCACGATCGGCAACCCACTGTTTTGCACGGTCCCTGTCGTCCTCGCGGAAGCCACAGTAATAGCCCCACTCGTTTGCATTGTTCTGGAACGATGTCTTTGCAAAGTTATAGTAGCTGTCTATGTAATCCTGCAATTCGGCAATAGAGTTATTATCGACAAACTCCTTCCATACCTTATAATAGTGTTTCCTGAAGCTTTCTACATTTGTCAAATCCTCCCAGAACATATACTTGCTCATAGAGGTCTTTACGACACTCGATGTGGTACCTGAATAGCAATAGCTGCGCCCATTTTCATAATCGAAGCCCCAGTCAAAATCCCATACAGGACCAAAAGCAATCTTTCCGCCGGGTGTAGTCTCATCCTTGAAGTAGAATGTACTCTTCGGATGGTTTATCTCCTGGTTGAGAACAAGGTCATTGACCAGGAAGAAGCGGGCTGTGGCATCTACATCCATAACATCCTCGAGACCTGTACCCGATGACACCGCCGACTGCATAGCCTGTGAATCTTTGAGTATCCTTGCTCGGAGAGCTTTGGCCGAATCGGGATATTGCTCGTTCAATTCTATCAAATCCGGCTCGCTCACCTTGACTGGGAGGCCGTAGACACCGGTCGTATGTATCGGTTCATCGGCACTCGTATAGGTATCTAATTCAACAAGGTAACCAAGAGACTCATCGATATCTACACTGTTGTTTGACATTCCCACCTTTTCGGTAAACATATAACTGCCCATATACCGGCCATTCATATATAGCTCGACAGGAATAATATGGTTTGTATATTTGGCACCGGCCATCTGACCTATCTTCATTGCGATGGCATTAGCCATCAACGAGCCCTCCTGTGCATTTGCCAGCAACACCCAGCTCTTGCCCTTGGTGAGCCCGAAAGGTTTCACCTTCCCGGCAAATTTAAGACGATAAGGCTTCTTTGAATGACTCCAAGACGAGTTGCCACGGCCTTTAATCTGAACCGAATCCTCGAAATTCTCGTACACGCCATTGCCGTTTATGCGGAAATTAGCCTTGAGATAATAATCCTTGCTTGTAACAAAAAGGCCGTCTTCGATGTCAATGTCAATGCGTGGTACCCTTGCAATATTATCGGTAAGCCAATTGACATCTACATTGTAGACTCTGCCGAAGGGAACGCGGCGATTCTCATAAACGGCATCCTGTATCTTCACAGGCTCCTCTGTAGTACCTGCGAGTACTTTGTATATGCGCAGCTCGGAGAGTGCACAGTGGTTTTTCGAGTACTCGCCGCTCGTCTGCTCTATCTTAAGTTTCGAATAGCTGCCGCCCAAGGCGATGGTGGGCGATGTATACTCCTGACCCGAGCCGCCGGTGGGCAAATTGTCGTTGGTATAATCGAGTGTGCGCACTAATTTCCAATCATTGCCGTCGTTGCTTGCATAAATCTCAAGGACAAGCGGGTTATAGTTACGCTGCGGCCTGCACTTATAATAGAGTTGCATATTCTCGATTGGCTCGGGAAGGTCTATCTTGATATAAGTGTTCACGTTAATAGTCGCATTGTTGGCACTGCCCCAGGTAGAATGGAAGATTGTAGACGGATTATCATCGAGCAGGTTGGCTAGGCTCTCATTGGACATTTGCGAAGGCTTATTTGTCGAAAGCATATCGGCTGTCAATGCTACCTCTATGGTGTCGCCATTGGCCTGTGGATTTGTCCACAGTTCATCCTGCACCTTTATTAGCTTTATAATGTTATAACCCGGATATGTCACGGTATATGACACCCTGTCGGCAAAGCTCTGACAGGTCTCCTTGCTGACCTGCAACACGGTATCTACATATGCTACAGCCCTGTCGTCGCTGAGCTGGAAGCTGGCCGTGAGCCACTTGCCTATCGCATTCACGTTCAGGTCGATATCATTGGTCACAGAATCGCAGACAACATCGACATTAAGGGTAGGGTTATATTTGTTATTGAACTTGAACGATGTCATCCGGGGCAACAGAGGCCGCACGGTCGAACAACTGTCATACTCCTCTTTAGCATAATATTTTGTTTCACCACCCGACAACGGGAGATAGAGCGTGCCATTCTCAATGTAATAATCGCCCTCGAGCGATGACTTTGCAAAGGCATCTACATCGCCGTTGGAGAGATATACATACACCACCTCACCATCCTCGGGCTCGGGTTCTGGGGTCTCCTCTTCCTTGTCCTCGCCATCACCGCCCGATGTGCCGCCGCTCTCGACAAGTGTATCCTGGAACTGCGTAATCTCGCGCTCTATCTGGTTGTAGATTGTCACATACTGCTCGGCAGTGTAAACACCGGCCTTCTCCTTTGCACCGGAGATGGTCGACAATATCCCTTCGAGTATCGAGCGTGAACTCTCGGGGTATGTACCGGCGATATACGGCGGCTGGCTGAAGGTTGAATTGGCAAGCAGAGTGTTTACCTGTGCCTCATACTTTGAGAGGCCGGCAGACATATAACGCGACAAGGCCTGGAAAATTGAGGTTTCCGCGGACTTGATTTCGGCAACAGTGCCCATCGAAGGGATATTGTCCCGGACGCTTGCCACAGCAGAGCGCAAAGCGGTATCCTCGCCGCCGGTACAGTAGCCGCTATGGTTGCCATAGGCTTTGAGGTTATTGTCAGCCTTGTTCATTATTGTTGCGAGGTGCGTCTGCGCCAACTGCGGCACTGTTATCATCATTTCATCTACAGCAGCTGCATCGAGCCCGGCCTTGTATATTGACCAGTTGAATGCGACAGGCAGTGCAAAACCTTGATTGTAATCGCCACTTTCCAATGCTTCCTTGTGGAAAAGGTCAAAGGTTTTCATCTTTGAATCGACACCGTCACGCAGTTCGGCGCCCACATAAAGTGTCACAGGTCCATTGGTATTCTCTCCATCATACTGCATCTCGAAATAACCGCCGTCAACTGCTGTAAACTTGACATAGGCCGCATTCGAGAAACTGTTTGTGCTGTACTGCCAGCCGTTGAGGCCATTGAAAAGACTTGATGAATTGGCAAGGAACCTCTCCGCTACAGGCCAATAGACCAGATAACGGCCGTCACCGGCAGGAATAAGCTGCATTGAGTTTGCCGCCGACGGCTCAACATCGCCCTCCTCGGCAAACTGCATATATATTGGGCCACTGCCGCTGTATGTCGTACCGTTTGCCGCAGTAAAGGACTTTACGGCATTGCCACGGAGCACAAAAAGCTGTTTCCCGGCCGCAAGTTCCTGCTCTGTAGTCACAGCATCACCCAGGGAGAACTCACCGCCCACAGCCCCAGGTACATAATCGGTACCAAGGGTTATAGCAACCTTCGTAGGACTGTTTTTTGGTAGACGCAAACGTGTTGCCCACTCAATGTAGAAGGAATCGACACTTTTCTCTAAAGCAAGCTCAACATAGTGATAATCGGTAACCGGATTGTTATCAGCCCACATCGAATGGAAATATGATTTATAATCCTCATCGGACAGAGCCGGAAGACCACCGCCGTCTACTGTATACGACAAGGAGTTGTGGTCGGCATTAGAGGATGCCGTGTAAGCGATTGCATTCCCGTCCTTGTCAAATACGTTGAGCTCCGAAAGGGCAAAAATAATGTTATTCCCGTTCGGAGCCTCGTTGCTTATGGTCTCCAACACTGTAATGCGCACCTTGTCGGTTGATACTCCGGGCTCTATCAATGTTGAAGCAAAGCTATAATACCCATCGTAATCGACATCGCCCATCTCATAACCGGGCAGGCCATCGGCGCCGGACAAGACCTTACTCCAATTCTGGGCATTCACACCAAGAACTGCCGACAACACGAAAACCAAAGAAAGCAGATATTTTTTCATAACATTAAGTTTTTGCAATACACTGTTTACGGCGGCAAACCAAATACGAGCCGCCTTATCTCATAAGAGATAACTCTCCAAATTGCAAAGAAACGAAATAAAGGTCACCAAGCAAAACAAATCTTCATTTTTTTAAAAATTAACCCACCAACTCCCCAAAATAGAGCACAAGAGGGAAGAAGAGAGAGGCCTGGAAGAAAAAGTGAAAAATATTTCGGAGACTTTGTTGTTTATTCGTAAAAGTTACGTATCTTTGCACTCGCAAACAGAGCGGGATGTAGCTCAGCCCGGTTAGAGTACGCGTCTGGGGGGCGTGTGGTCGCTGGTTCGAATCCAGTCATCCCGACGAAACAAGAAACACTTGATTTACAACGATTTAGATGTGGATTAAGTGTTTCTTTTTTGTGTTTTAGGTGGTGCAAAAACTAACCAGAACAAGGAATTTCCTGTAAGCAAAATATGATATTATGATAATTGAAAACGACAATAAGCCCGATGTCATATACTATCTGAATGGCACACGTGCAGGAAACACAAAGAGAGGTATCAATATTATAAACGGAAATAAGGTTCTTATAAAGTAACAGTCGGCAAGATAGCCGGTCACGACAAAGCCCGCAACTTTCAAACCTTAATACAACACTCAAGTTGCAATGCGGCATCCCAACACGCAGCATCACACCGAATAAATATTTTTGAAGAAATTCAACCGCCTTGCAATTATTTTACCCTGTTTATTGCTATCTTCGCGGTGTTAAGATAAAAAAGCACAATGGTACTTAATTGGGTTTGGATAGCATTCTTCATCATTTCGTTTGTCATAGCGCTTGGCAAACTGGTTTTCCTTGGCGACACGGCAGTGTTCCCCGAGATGATGACTGCAACAACCGACTCTGCCAAGAGCGCTTTTGAACTGGCGATAGGACTCACGGGAGTGCTGTCACTGTGGATGGGCATAATGAAGATTGGCGAAAAGGGCGGCCTTGTCGCCGCATTGGCAAGGCTCTTGAGCCCGATACTGAGCAAGATTTTCCCCGATGTGCCGAAAGGGCACCCAGCTATGGGTACAATGTTTATGAACTTCTCGGCAAATATGCTCGGGCTCGACAACGCTGCCACGCCTATGGGGTTAAAGGCGATGCAGGAGCTACAGGGGATAAACCCCAAGAAAGATACTGCCAGTAACCCGATGATAATGTTCCTGGTGCTGAACACATCGGGGCTGACACTGATACCGGTAACGGTTCTAACCTTCCGCACCGAAATGGGAGCCGCAAGCCCCACCGATGTATTCCTGCCGATACTCATTGCCACTACCGTATCGACACTTGTCGGGGTAATAGTGACAAGCATCTACCAGAGGATAAACCTCTTCAACCGCACAATGATGCTGTTTATTTTGGGGGTATGCCTGTTCATCGCAGCAGGCACTTGGGGAATGATGCAACTTTCGCAGGTGCGCATAGAGGCTCTTTCGGCTTCACTCGCCGGGGTAATACTGTTCTCGATAATCATACTGTTCATAGTTGCCGGCATACGCGCGAAAATCAATGTTTACGAAGCCTTTATCGAAGGTGCAAAGGATGGATTCGGCACTGCCGTGCGCATTATCCCCTACCTGATTGCGATATTGGTTGCCATTGGTGTGTTCCGCGCATCGGGGGGAATGGATGTGATTATGGACGGCATCGCGTGGTGCGCCAATGCCGTGGGTGCAGGAACCGATTTTGTAGGCGCCCTGCCCACAGCGATAATGAAACCGCTCAGCGGCAGCGGTGCACGAGGGATGATGGTGGATGCGATGAGCACATACGGCGTCGACTCGTTTGCCGGGCGCCTGGCGTGCATTTTCCAGGGAGCCACCGACACAACATTCTACATCCTCGCTGTCTATTTCGGCAGTGTAGGGATAAGGAAGACGCGCCACGCGCTTGCCTGCGGCCTGCTTGCCGACCTTGCAGGCATAATTGCCGCAATAATAGTGGGATATATATTCTTTGGATAGCAGAATACAAAATCACTGTCCACCGGCCGGTGGACAGTGATTTTGTATTAATGAAATGCTTTTACTTTACAATTATTCGGGCATTTTCAATTTCTGCACCAGTGTTCAATGTAATGTTATATACACCTGCTCTCATATGGCCGGTGGATACAGGAACCGTTGTCTGTCCTGATTCAAATGGCTGTTTTACAACAATTCGGCCACTGTTATCTACAATAACAAGTTCACCGCCATCGGATGCCAAAGCCTCATCTATCTCAACGTTTACGAAGCAGTTCCTGGGTGCAAAGACAGGCGAAGCGCTTATGCCAGATAAGGTTCTTACCTTTGAAATCCTGCTTTCACCACCATCCTTATTTATAGCATACACATCATAAGTATAAGTCTCGTCAACCTTATTAATACACATTAGATAATCTTTACCATTATAGCGAAATACTCCTTCAATAGCCGGAATCGAGAACAAGACCTCACCATCTTCATTTATAATCTCAGATCCTTTGTAACCTTCTTTAACTAAAACAAACTCCATCTTATCATCGTTGTTAAATAGAGTCTGCGTCACATACAATCCATTAGACACAAATGAATCATAATTAAAATATTGTAACTCATATACCCTCATTGTTTCATTAGAGAATTCTTTCCACACAGAAAAATCTTCATCCAAGAAAGCAATCTTATATACACCCGCCCCATTACGCTCAACATTATATAGCAGTACCTTGTCATTGAGTGTATACTCTTTGGGAA